>CAUJJV010000112.1 GCA_963205375.1 Pseudomonadota bacterium | reverse complement strand
GGCGCGGTCACGAACCGCCCCGGTGCGCGCTTTGCGCCGCAGGAAATCCGCCGGGCCTCCCTCATGTTGTGTGACGGCATCCACCCGGTGTTCAACGTGACGCCATTGGGTGTGCTGGGGGATGCCGCGGACATGCTGCTGCCCAACGCTTCACCGCTGACGGAGGTGCGCAAGGTGATTGAGCAACAGGCTGCCGCGCTGATGGCAGCGCACCACTGCGTGTTTCTGGGTGGCGACCATTCGGTCACGCTGCCTTTGCTGCGCGCGGCCAAAGCCCGACATGGCAAGCTGGCACTGATCCATTTCGATGCCCACTGCGATACCTGGCAGGACCATTTCGGCGAACCGTCGGGCCACGGTACCTGGACCTACGAGGCGATTCAGGAGGGACTGGTGGACCCCAAGCAAACGGTGCAGATCGGTTTGCGCTCCAGCGGCGAGCGGGCCGCGCGGGAATACGTGAAAGACCAGGGCGGCCTGATCTATACGGCGCGGGACCTGCGCGGTCGCGATGGCACAGGATTGGCGGCCACCATCAGCGAGATCAGGGCCCGGCTGGGCAACACGCCCTGCTACCTGACACTGGACATCGACTGTCTGGACCCGGCGTTTGCGCCCGGCACTGGTACGCCCGAGCCGGGCGGCATGAGCAGTTCGCAGGTGCTGACGTTTCTGGAAGAGCTGGCAGCACTCAATTGCATCGGCATGGACTGCGTGGAGGTGGCCCCCGCGTACGACCATGCCGAGCTGACCAGCAATGCCGCCGCCACCTTCCTCTGGACCTACCTGTGCGGACAGGTTGCCAAACAAGCCCGCTGATTCGCTGCGAGAGAACCCCCATGCTGCTTGATTCCGATACCCAGTTGAACCAGAAGAGCTACTACGAAGCCAGTGTGCAGCGGGAGCCGCTGGGTGAACCTCTACGCGGTGATGTCTCTGCGGATGTGCTGGTGGTCGGCGCCGGTTTTTCCGGGCTGTCCACCGCCGTAGAACTGGCGCAACGGGGCTACAAGGTCGTGGTGCTGGAGGCGGACCGGGTGTGCAGCGGTGCGTCGGGGCGCAATGGCGGGCAGGCCATCGTGGGCTATGCCAGCGGGCAGGAGCCCTTCGAAAAGCAGCTGGGGCCCGCTGCGGCCCGCCAGGCGTGGGACATGTCGCTGGAGGCCATCGACCTGATCGATGCGCGGATTGCTGAGTTCCAGATCGATTGCGATCGCGCCAACGGTTACCTGTACGTGGCGGACTCAGCCCGCAAGGCGCGTGCGTTGGAAGCCGACATGAAAAGCATGGAACGTGATTACGGACTGGCCTGCGACTTTGCAACCGGCACGGATGTGCAGCACCATATCCAGAGCCCGCTGTACTGTGCGGCGGCCTATGAAAAAAAATCGGGGCACCTGCACCCCCTGAAGTTTGGGCTGGGCCTGGCGCGTGCGGCACGTTCGCTGGGGGTGCAGATTTTTGAGAAGTCCCCCGTTACTGCGCTCCAGCGCGGCGCGACGCTCTGTGCCACGACACCGGCCGGGCGTGTGACCGCGAAGTTCGGCGTGCTGGCCGGCAACTGCATGCTGGGTGAATACGGGCCCAAAGTGGCTGCTGAAATTACCCCGCGCATCATGCCGGTGGGCACCTACATCATTGGCACGGCACCGTTGGACCCGGCCTTGTGCGCGCGCCTGATTCCCAGTAACGCGGCGGTGTGCGACAACAACTTTGTGCTGGACTATTTCCGTTTCAGTGCCGACCACCGCATGCTGTTTGGCGGGCGTGTCAGCTACTCGGCGCGCACGCCGGCCCGGTTGCAGCAAATCATGGCGCGGCGCATGGGGGAGGTGTTTCCTGTGCTGGCCAGTGCACCGGTGGACTATGTGTGGGGCGGGTTTGTGGATATCAGCATGAACCGCGCGCCGGACTTCGGGCGTCTGGGGGATAACCTTTATTACCTGCAGGGTTTTAGCGGGCACGGTGTGGCCCTGACGGGACTGGCGGGCAAGGTAGTCGCGCAGGCTGTGGCTGGCCAGGCGGAGCGTTTTGATGTGTTCTCGCGCCTGCAGCACCGCAAGTTTCCAGGCGGGTCGCTGCTGCGCACGCCCAGTCTGGTGATTGGCATGGCCTACCACCAGTTGAGGGACCGACTCTGATCCGCGCGGTTTAACGCTGGAAGCGTTTGAGTTCGGAAAGCAGTGCCTTCGACAGCACCGGGCCCCAGCGTTCAATTTCTGCCAATGGGGCATAACCGTAACCAATGACCAGACCTTTGGCGTCCTGCCGCTCCAGGCAATAGGCTGACAGTGGCCGCACCGTCAGACCGAAGGTGCCAATGCGTTGGGCGAGGGCTTTGTCGTCGAGCGCATCGGGCAGTCGCACGCACAGGTGCAAGCCCTGTTCTGCTCCGGTGATCTGGGCGTTTTTTCCCAGACACGGTGCCAGAGCTTCCAGCAGGCACTGGCGTCGCTGCGCATAGCTGTGACGCGCCCTGCGCAGTGCGCTGGCGAAATGTCCCAGTTCGATGAACTCTGCCAGCGCGGCCTGCAGAGGCATTTGTCCAGGGCGGTTGAGGTCGTAGTGCGCCTGTTTGAAGGCACCCACCAGGCGTTTGGGAACGACCAGATAACCGAGCTTCAACCCCGGGTACAGCACTTTGGAAAACGATCCCATGTACAGCACGCGTTCATCCTGGTCCAGTCCGGCCAGCGAGGACAGGGGAGGACCACTGAAGCGGAACTCGCTGTCATAGTCATCCTCCAGAACCCAGGCGTTGTGTGTGCGTGCAATCGCCAGAATATGCTGGCGGCGCGCCAGCGACATGACAGCCCCGGTGGGGTACTGGTGCGAAGGTGTGGTGTAAATCAGGCGGGGTGGTGTGCGTTCATCCTGCGGTGTTGGAGCCATGCCATGTTGATCGACCTTGACGGGGTGGGCACGCAGGCCGGTGGCCATGAATGCCTTGACGGCACCCCAGTAGGCGGGGTCTTCGAGCCACACGGTGTCGCCGTGATCGGCCAGCAATTGTGCGCACAGTTCGAGCGACTGCTGCGTACCACTGGTGATGATGACCTGGTCCACATCCAGCGGTACGCTGCGAAACACACGCAGGTAGTCCGCCACCGCGCGGCGCAACGGCGCGTGCCCGCCGCAATAGCTGTAGTCCAGCATCTCCGGGTAGGTCATGCGCCAGTGCTTGTTCTGCAGCCGTTGCCACAACGCCACCGGGAATGCACTGAAGTCCGCAATCCCTGGTGTGAAGGGCTGAACTTCCAGCTGTGTTGCGCAGAACGTGGAGGACAGTGCGATGCCGCGCCTGGAAAGGTCTGTGTGGTGCCGCGGGGCCTGGCTGGATGCCTTGCGCTGCGGGGAGCGGGGAACATTGTCATGAACGTAGGTGCCGCTGCCGACACGGCTGACGAGGTAGCCCTCGACGCTGAGCTGGTTCAGTGCCGCCACGACGGTGTTGCGTGACAGACCCAGATCGTGGGTCAGTTCCCGGCTCGACGGCAGACGGTCGCCAGCCGCCAGTTTTCCGTCCAGCATGGCGCGACGCATGGCCTCGTAGAGCTGTCGGTGCAGGGGCATGTTGTCCTGCTGGCTCAGGCGCGCCATGTCGGTAAGCAGTAGTTCGGAGAGCATGGCGTGAACGGGTTCCAGTGAAGATACGGATGATGGAAGAGGGTGTCGTGCCGGGTTTTAAAACTGGCACCTTCCAGTCGGTGCAAATGGCTCTTAATTGGAACCAATTCTGCCTCACAATGGCAGCGAAGAACACGGAGACATCTATGAAAAAGCCGCCATCACTGGTCTGGCTTCCTGCGGATCACCGCCTGCTGGGCAGTGAGGGAAAAACCATGCCGTTCCTGGTTCTGGGCGACAAGTACGCCAGAGCCATCAAGGTCCATGCACAGGCGCAGCCGGTGATGTTTCCATTGGCATCGGCCGATCAGATTGAAGACCTTCTTGCTCTGGTGGACGGTGTCATGCTGACGGGGTCGCCCTCCAACGTGCACCCTTCCCATTTTGGTGCAGCCGTAGCAGATACCTCGCTCCCCCTGGATGAAGAACGCGACAGTCTGACGCTTGCACTGGTCAAGGCCTGTGTAGCCCATGCGGTGCCGCTTCTGGGGATTTGCCGCGGTTTTCAGGAAATCAATGTGGCCTTGGGCGGTACGCTGCACCAGCAGGTACATGCCATCGCCGGAATGCAGGACCACCGGGAGTCGCCTGAGAGTTCGTACGATGTGCAGTACGCACCCAGCCATGCCATCCGGCTGGCGTCCGGTTCTGCCTTTGCACAGTGGGCTGGTGGTGAAACGGCGCACGTGAATTCGGTGCATGGTCAGGGTATTGATCGGCTGGCACAGGGATTGCGTGCTCTGGCATATGCTCCTGACGGATTGGTCGAGGCTTTTGAGGTGGAAGGTGCGGCCGCGTTTGCGTATGCGGTCCAGTGGCACCCCGAATGGAAGACGTCCGAGAGCGCTTTTTACGGTGCCATCTTTATGGCATTTGGTGATGCGTGCCGTAACAGGCAAGCCAATAGAACATCAATGAACTAACGGGCAGAAATGCCCGCAGCGAGGAGTGTGCGATGAGTGTACCCAAGACAATGACTTTCAATGATCTGGAGCAGTGGCTTAACGAGCGTCGGGTGACCGAGGTGGAATGCCTGGTACCCGACTTGACGGGTGTGGCGCGTGGAAAGATTCTGCCGCGGGCCAAGTTCACGGAAGACCGTGGCATGCGGCTGCCACAGGCCATCGTGGCCATGGGGGTCACCGGTGAATTCCCCGAGAGCGGTCCGTATTACGACGTGATTGACCCCACAGACAAGGACATGCAGTTGCGTCCGGACCCATCGTCGGTGCGCATCGTTCCGTGGGCTGTGGATCCCACCGCACAGGTGATCCATGATTGTTTTGATCATCAGGGGAATCTGGTTCCATTTGCCCCACGCAGCGTGCTGCGTAGGGTTTGCGATCTGTTTGCTGCGGAAGGTTTGCAGCCCATCGTTGCGCCTGAGTTGGAGTTCTACCTGACCGCACGCAATACCGATCCCAATACCTTGTTGCGCCCTCCGGTGGGTCGCAGCGGGCGCGCCGAAACATCGCGGCAGGCCTACAGCATTGACGCGGTGAACGAGTTCGATCCGTTGTTTGAAGAGATCTACGACTACAGCGACAAGATGGAGTTGAATGTCGACACGCTGATCCACGAGGTGGGTGCAGGACAGATGGAAATCAACTTCTTCCATGCACAACCACTGGGACTGGCAGACGAAGTGTTCTTCTTCAAGCGCACGGTACGTGAAGCCGCCTTGCGCCATGACATGTATGCCACCTTCATGGCCAAGCCGATTGCCGGTGAGCCTGGAAGTGCCATGCACGTGCACCAGAGCCTGGTAGACGTGGCAACGGGCAAGAACGTGTTCAGCAATGAGGACGGAACCCCGTCCGAAATGTTCATGCACTACATCGGTGGCTTGCAGCGTTACATCCCTGCGGCCATGGTGCTGGTTGCACCGTATGTGAACAGTTACCGCCGGCTTTCGCGCAACACCGCGGCGCCCATCAACATCGAGTGGGGCTATGACAACCGGACTGTGGGTATCCGGTCTCCTATCTCTTCTCCTGCAGCACGCCGCGTGGAAAACCGCGTGATCGGTGCGGATGCCAATCCGTATGTGGCCATGGCCATGACGCTGGCCTGCGGCTATCTGGGTATCAAGAACAAGATCAAACCCAAGCCCGAGATGAAGGGCGATGCCTATCTGTCACCATATTCCTTGCCCCGCAGTCTGGGTGAAGCGCTGGACTGGTTGCGCAAGGAGTCGGACCTGCATGAAGTCCTGGGCAAGGAGTTCATCACGGTCTATTCGGAGATCAAGGAGCTGGAGTTTGACGAATTCATGAAAGTCATCTCGCCCTGGGAACGTGAGCATTTGCTGCTGCACGTTTGAACGTTTTATTTCATTACACGCATTCGGAATATTTGTATGAACACAGTTGTCGATACCAAAAGCATCCAGGACATGGATTCAGCGCATTTTCTGCATCCATTCACGGATTTCAAGGACCTCAATGGCCGTGGTGCGCGCGTGATTACCAAGGCCGAAGGGGTCTACGTGTGGGACTCTGAAGGCAAACGCATGCTCGACGCCATGAGCGGCTTGTGGTGCGTGAACGTGGGCTACGGGCGCAAGGAACTGGCAGAAGCTGCCTATCAGCAGATGCTCACATTGCCCTACTACAACAGCTTTTTTCAGACCACCAATGTTCCGGCGGTCAGACTGGCTGCCAAGCTGGCGAGTCTGGCACCTGCAGTGGGTGATCGCAGCTTCAAGCACGTGTTTTACTCGTCCAGTGGCAGCGAGAGCAATGATTCCAACGTGCGCATGGTGCGTCGCTATTGGGACTTGTTGGGACAACCGCAGCGCAAGGTCATCATCAGCCGTAACAACGCTTACCACGGCAGCACCATGGCCGGAGCTTCCCTGGGCGGGATGAGCGGGATGCATGCGCAAGGTGATTTGCCCATTCCCAATATCACCCACATCGAGCAGCCGTATTACTTTGACAATGCCGAGCCGGGTGAAACGCCAGAAGCGTTTGGTGTGCGCGCTGCGGGCTGGCTGGAGGAAAAAATCTTGGTGGTGGGTCCCGACAAGGTGGCGGCTTTTATTGCAGAGCCGGTACAGGGTGCGGGTGGAGTGATCATTCCCCCGGCCACGTACTGGCCCGAGATTCAGCGCATTGTTGACAAGTACGGCATCTTGTTGATCAGCGATGAAGTGATTTGTGCGTTCGGTCGTTTGGGATATTGGTTTGGTTACGAGAAATTTGGCTACAAGCCTGATCTGGTGACGTTTGCCAAAGGCGTTACCAGTGGCTATATCCCGTTGGGCGGTGTCATGGTGGGTAACCGGGTGGCTGAAGTGCTGATTGAAAAAGGGGGGGAATTCAATCACGGCTACACCTACAGTGGCCACCCCGTGGCGTGCGCTGTGGCGCTGGCGAATATTGAAATCATGGAACGTGAGCACCTGGTCGAAGGCGTTCGCGGCGAGTTGGGTGCCTACTTTGCCAAACGCTACTCCGAATTAAATGATCATCCTCTGGTGGGGGCTGCCGAGACCTGCGGATTTGTGGGCGGCATGGTGCTGGTGAAGAACAAGCAGACCAAAGAGCGTTTCAGCGATGAGGATGCGGTCGGGATGCTGTGTCGCGCGCATTGCTTTAACAACGGTCTGGTGATGCGTGCAGTGGGTGACCGCATGATCATCGCCCCGCCACTGGTCATGACCCATGCCGATATCGACGCGATGATGGACCTGATTTACATGGCTTTGGACAAGACCCAGAAGGAACTTTCAGACAAAAAGATGATTTAGGCACTTCTATAATCATTTCTGGTCTATTTATTGCTTACGATAAGTGGGTCTCTTCACGCTCTTAACCTGCATTTTTGGAGTAATTTGCATCATGAAAAAGCACCTTTGGTCGTTTGCTTTTACGGCAATCGTATTGGCTGGTTGTGGTAAGAAAGAGGAAGCTCCGGCACCCGCGCCTGCTCCTGCACCCGTGGCCGCCGCTCCGGCAGCCAACACCGAAGAAAAAGTGCTCAACATCTACAACTGGCCTGACTATGTGCCAGAGGGCATGATTGCAGCTTTCGAAAAAGAAACCGGTATCAAGGTCAACTACGACACCTTTGAGACCAACGAAGCACTCAACGCCAAGCTGGTGGCAGGCAATACGGGCTACGACATTGTGGTACCTGGCACTTCGTTCAGCCCGGCGCAAACCGAAGCAGGTTTCTTCCAGCCTCTGGACAAAGCCAAGATCAAGAACTACGGCAATCTCGATCCGGCCATCATGTCTGCGCTGACCAAGGCTGATCCCGATAACAAACACCTGATTCCCTGGGCTTGGGGTTTTACCACCGTGGGCATCAACCGCACCAAAGTTGAAAAGGCATTGGGCAAGATGGCCATGCCTGAAAACGCCTGGGACCTGGTGTTCAAGCCCGAGTACACCAGCAAGCTGAAGTCCTGTGGCATCGCGTACCTGGACTCTCCTACTGAGATCATCCCCGCTGCCTTGCATTACGTGGGCAAGAACGCGTATTCGAATGACCCCGCCGACTACAAACTGGCCACGGAAATGATGGCCAAAGTTCGCAAGGACATCCGCCTGTTCAGCTCCACCATGATTGACGATATTGCTGGCGGCAAAGCTTGCGCAGTGATTGGCTGGTCTGGTGACGTGAATATTGCTGCTGGCCGCGCCAAGGAGAATGGTTCCAAGGATGTCATTGAAGCCCTGTTGCCAACAACTGGCGGCCTGATTTTCTTCGACACCATGGCTATCACCAAAGACGCCAAGCACCCCAACAATGCACACGCATTCCTGGAGTTCTACCTGCGTGCCGAAAACGGGGCCTTGATGTCCAACGAAATGAACTACCCCACTGGCAATAAGGCCGCCTTGGAGAAGATCAAGCCTGAAATCGCTGGCAACAAGACGATTTTCGTGGATGCTGACTTCGCTGCCAAGATGGTGCAACCCGGAAAATTCAGCAATGAAGCCCGTGAAGCGATCTCCAACGCTTACAACGCGTTCAAAAAAGGCAAGTAAGCCTCTCTTTACTAGCTGATTCAGGGCTGTTTGTACGTTCGAGTATGAACAGCCCTTTTTGTTGTCCCTAGAAGCGACGGAGCGCATGGCATGGCTACACAGTCAGACAAATCGGGTTATCTGGTCACCGAAAAATTGGTCAAACGATTCGACGAGGCCGTTGCGGTAGATGAGGTGTCGCTCTCCATTGCCCAGGGGGAAATATTTGCGCTGTTGGGCAGTTCTGGCTGTGGAAAGTCAACCTTGCTGCGCATGCTGGCGGGGTTTGAATCGCCAACTTCCGGTCGGATATTGTTGGGGGGACAGGATGTGGCCAAATTGCCACCCTACGAGCGTCCCATCAACATGATGTTTCAGTCCTACGCCTTGTTTCCCCACCTGGATCTATGGGAAAACGTGGCCTTCGGTCTGAAGCGTGAAGGCTTGCCACGCGATGAAATCAAGCAGCGCGTAGGAGAAATGCTGGACCTGGTACAGCTGGGTGCCTATGCCAAGCGCAAGCCCCATCAGCTCTCGGGTGGGCAGCAACAGCGTGTGGCGTTGGCCCGCAGTCTGGCCAAACGTCCCAAGCTGTTGTTGCTGGATGAACCGCTGGGCGCGTTGGATAAGAAGCTGCGTGAGCAAACGCAGTTTGAGCTGGTCAACATCATTGAGAAAGTGGGCGTAACCTGCGTCATGGTGACTCACGATCAGGAAGAAGCCATGACCATGGCCAACCGCATAGCCGTCATGAGCAAGGGGCGTGTGTTGCAGGTGGGGTCGCCAGAAGATGTGTACGAGCACCCGAGGAACCGCTTTGTGGCGGATTTCATTGGCAATGTGAATTTGTTCAACGGCCACCTGAGCGTGGACGAACCAGACCGCTGTGCTGCAACGACAGGCATTGGCGACATTCAGGTGGGGCATGGGGTCAGTGGTTCGCTCAACATGCCACTGGCAATCGCAGTGCGTCCGGAGAAGATAGAAATCAGCAAGCAGCGCCCCGATGTGGGGTTCAATGTATTTACCGGCAAGGTCAAGGAAATTGCCTATTTTGGCTCGTACAACACCTACATCGTGCAGGCCACCGACGGCACCAAGGTGAAGATCATGGAGGCCAATACCTCACGCCAGGAGATGAGCGACATCACCTGGGAAGACAACGTGTATTTCTGGTGGGGCGATCGCTCCGGCATTGTGCTGCGCGACTAACCGAGGACGCACCATGGCCAACTCCGCATTTCCTGTGCCCGGCAAGCGTTTTGTCATTGGCGTGCCCTATACGTGGCTGTTTGTATTCTTTTTCCTGCCGTTTTTGATTCTGGTCTACATCAGTTTTGTGGACATGGGCAGCGACATCCATCCCTTCAAGCCGTTGTGGGACACCACCACTGGCGTATTGAAACTGAAGTACGAAAACTACTGGTCCATTTTTCGCAATGGGGATAACGGCGCGCTGTTCGAGACACTGTATATCGAAGCCTATATGCGCTCGCTGTGGTACGCATTCGGCACCGCAGTACTGTGTCTGATGATTGGCTATCCGTTCGCGTACTTCATCGCGCGATCCAGGCCCAGTGTGCGGCCTGCGCTGCTCATGATGGTCATGCTGCCGTTCTGGACATCGTTTCTGTTGCGTGTCTATGCATGGAAAGGTATTTTGGCGGACCAGGGCATTGTGAACCAGTTGCTGACGGCATTGGGCATCATCAGTGAGCCGATTCAAATGCTGTACACCAATGTGTCCATGTTGATTGGCATGACCTACGTGTATCTGCCGTTCATGGTGCTGCCCTTGTATGCCAATCTGGTCAAAATGGACTTCCGTTTGCTGGAAGCGGCGTACGACCTCGGCACATCACCGTTCAAGGCTTTCTGGCTTGTCACAGTGCCATTGTCAAAGGCCGGCATTGTGGCTGGGTTCATGCTGGTGTTTATTCCAGCCTTGGGTGAGTTTGTGATTCCATCGCTCCTGGGCGGCCCCGAAAACGTCATGATTGGTCGGGTGGTGTGGGACGAAATGTTCACCAGCAATAACTGGCCCCGCGCCACTGCGCTGGCGGTGGTGATGATTGGTTTGATCATTGTTCCGCTGGCGATTTACTACCACTACACCGGCGATGCTGCCGATGACAAGAAGTAGGGGACACGGTATGAACAAGTGGATTGAAAAAAACTTTGGCAAAGCGTGGATGGCCCTGGTGTACGCGTTTCTTTACGTGCCGCTGCTTTTCATGATGGTGTTTTCATTTAACAGCACCCGGCAGGATGCCAACTTCACCGGCTTTTCCTTGCGCTGGTACGAAGGCCTGACCAAGGACACGAAAATTGTGGAAGGCTTCTGGCTGTCATTGCAAGTGGCAGCGGTAACCGGTGTCTTGTCCGCCATTCTGGGAACCTTTGCCGCCTTTGTGCTGGTTCGCTACCGCCGGTTCCTGGGGCGCACCATTTTTTCCGGCATGGTGAATGCGCCGCTGGTCATGCCCGAGGTCGTAATCGGCTTGTCTTTGCTGTTGCTGATGGTGGGTGCGCAAAATGCTTTTGGTTGGCCTGAGCGCGGGCTACTGACCATTGTGTTGGGGCATACCTTGCTTGGTATGGCCTATGGCATGGTTGTCATCCAGTCGCGTCTGATGGAGATGAATCGATCGATTGAGGAGGCTGCGATGGACTTGGGTGCGCGGCCTATGCAGGTGTTTTTTCTGGTGACTTTGCCCAATATCGCGCAGGCGATTCTGGCGGCATTTCTGCTGTCGTTCACGTTGTCATTTGACGATGTGGTGATCTCTGAATTTTTGTCCGGACCTGGTGTGAATACGCTTCCGCAAGTGATTTTTGGCTATGCGCGGCGCGGCATCAACCCCACGATCTACGCGGCGGCCACTCTGCTTATCGTGACGGTCACGGTGGTCATCGTGGGCTATAGCGTGTGGGTAGCCCGCCAAACCCGCAAACGGGAGCGTGAAGTGGCGGCTGCCATGCGCGCAGAAACTGCGGCACTGGCCGCTACCTGAACCAAACCGAACTGCCCCGACGTGGGTGGTTTCCATCCAACCCAACGAGGTAGACATGACACCAGGTAACTATGACGGTCGAGCGCTGATCAACGGCAAGCGTGTAGGCGCTGCAGACGGGCAACTTTTCGATTGCATTTCCCCGGTCGACGGCAAAGTGCTGACGCAAGTGGCACGCTGTGGTGCCGCCGATGTGGATGCTGCTGTGTCTGCTGCGCGCGCAGCGTTTGACGATGGGCGCTGGAGTGGCATGGCGCCAGCACAGCGCAAGCGCGTCATGATTCGCTTTGCAGATCTGCTGTTGCAGCATGGCGACGAGTTGGCCATGACAGAAACGCTGGACATGGGCAAACCGGTCAAATACGCACGCGGTGTCGATGTCAATAGCGCAGCCAACTGCATTCGCTGGTACGGCGAGGCGGTTGACAAGATCTATGACGAAATTGCGCCTACGCCCCGCACTGCGCTGGCGTTGATTACCCGCGAACCGGTGGGCGTGGTGGGTGTCATCGTGCCGTGGAACTATCCCATGATCATGGCATCGTGGAAGATTGCTCCCGCCTTGGCAGCGGGCAATTCAGTAGTGCTGAAGCCCAGCGAAAAGTCTCCTCTTACGGCGCTCCGGATGGCGGATCTGGCATTGGAAGCGGGCATTCCTGAAGGGGTGTTGAATGTGGTGACCGGCTATGGCCCGGAGGCGGGTTCTCCATTGGCATTGCACATGGATGTGGATTGCATTGCGTTTACCGGTTCAACGCGCGTGGGCAAGCAGATCCATGTCATGGCGGGTCAGAGCAACCTCAAGCGCGCCTGGACGGAGTTGGGTGGCAAATCGCCCAACATCGTCTTTGCGGATTGTCCCGATCTGGACAAGGCCGTGGAAGCCGCGGTTGGTAGCATCTTCTTCAACCAGGGTGAAAGCTGTAATGCGCCATCGCGCTTGTTCGTAGAGGCAAGCATCAAGGAGCGCTTCCTGGAGAAAGCCTTGAAGCTGGTGCCTGGCTACATGCCCGCGAATCCCACGTTGCCTGCCACGGTGATGGGGGCGGTAGTTGACCAGATTCAGATGAATACGGTGCTTCGCTACATCGAGAGTGGCAAGTCCGAGGGCGCAAAATTGATTGCCGGTGGAGAGCAGGCGTTGCTGGAGACCGGTGGCTGCTATGTGCAGCCCACCATCTTCGACGGGGTAACGCCTGAGATGACCATAGCGCGAGAGGAAATCTTCGGCCCTGTGCTGTCCGTGCTGTCCTTTACGGATGCTTCTGATGTCGTGCGCCAGGCCAACGCCAGTGTGTATGGGCTGCAGGCAGGGGTCTGGACCAGTGACATCAACAAGGCCCATGGCGTGGCGCGCGCATTGCGTGCCGGTACCGTGCATGTGAACCAGTATGACGAAGACGACATCACGGTGCCGTTTGGCGGGTTCAAGCAAAGCGGGGTCGGACGGGACAAGTCCTTGCACGTCTTTGACAAGTACACAGAGACCAAGACCACGTGGATTCGGATCGATTCACCGGTTTGAGTCTTCAGACCGATGCGGTGGGTTGAACGGGGCGTAATGTGCAGTGCGTTTCGGTGAATTTGCCGCATTGTGAGATTTGTTTTTCTTATTGCAAAAATGATTGTGTAAGTCTTTGATTTTTAAAGAAAAAATTTAAGTCTTATATAAGACATAAGATTGCGAAACAGTCTTATATAAGACTTAGAATTGCGCAGCAGGCACTGGAATTGCATGTGCTGCCAGTGGAAATATTTACCAACTAAGGAGTGTTCTCATGACGCAACTGACCCGTGAACAACAAATCGCAGCCCTGGAAAAAGACTGGGCAACCAACCCCCGCTGGAAAGGCGTGAAGCGCGGCTACTCCGCTGCTGACGTCGTTCGTCTGCGCGGCAGCGTTCAGCCCGATTACACCTATGCCAAGAACGGCGCTGAGAAGCTGTGGGCCAAGGTGAACGGCGGCGCCAAGAAGGGTTACGTCAATGCTTTCGGTGCTATCAGCGCTGGTCAAGCCATGCAACAAGCCAAGGCTGGCCTGGAAGCTGTGTACCTGTCTGGCTGGCAAGTTGCTGCTGATGGCAACACCTCTGAAACCATGTACCCAGACCAGTCGCTGTACGCCTACGACTCGGTGCCTACCATGGTTCGCCGCATTAACAACACCTTCAAGCGCGCTGACGAAATCCAGTGGGGCCGTGGCATCAACCCCGGTGACAAGGAATTCATCGACTTCTTCCTGCCTATCGTTGCTGACGCTGAAGCAGGTTTCGGCGGCGTGTTGAACGCTTTCGAACTGATGAAGAACATGATCACAGCGGGCGCTGCTGGTGTTCACTTTGAAGACCAACTGGCTGCTGTGAAGAAGTGCGGCCACATGGGCGGCAAGGTTCTGGTTCCTACCCGTGAAGCCATCGAAAAGCTGATTGCTGCCCGCTTTGCTGCGGACACCATGGGCGTGCCCACGATCATCCTGGCCCGTACCGATGCGGAAGCCGCCAACCTGATCACCAGCGACTACGACGCCAACGACAAGCCGTTCATCACTGGTGAGCGCACCCAGGAAGGTTTCTATCGCGTCAAGAACGGCCTGGAGCAATCCATCAGCCGTGGCGTCGCTTACGCTCCTTACGCCGATCTGGTGTGGTGCGAAACCGGCGTGCCAGACATTGGCTTCGCCCGTGAATTCGCCCAGGCTGTGCTCAAAGAGTGCCCCGGCAAGCTGTTGTCCTACAACTGCTCGCCTTCCTTCAACTGGAAGAAAAACCTGTCGGATTCGCAGATCGCGTCCTTCCAGGAAGACCTGTCCGCATTGGGCTACAAGTACCAGTTCATCACTTTGGCTGGTATCCACATCAACTGGTTCAACACCTTCCAGTTCGCCCACGCATACGCTCGCGGCGAAGGCATGAAGCACTACACCGAAATGGTGCAAGAGCCAGAATTCGCTGCACGCGACAAGGGTTACACCTTCGTGTCGCACCAGCAGGAAGTGGGCGTTGGCTACTTTGACGACGTGACCACGGTGATTCAGGGCGGCTCTTCCTCCGTGAAGGCGCTGACCGGCTCCACTGAAGAAGAGCAGTTCCACTAAGCTGATGCCTTAGCCCTGCGCAAGTAGGGCAGGTAACAGGGCCGATGTCTCGCAAGGGGCGTCGGCTTTTTTATTTGCTCAGTAGGTTGAACTACCGATGGCTAAGTTAACTGCCCCAGCAACTACGTCACCTTCCTGTCCCTGGCAGAGGGCTTCATTTGGTGCAATGCCAACAATAGCGCAGCCACCTTGTCATCTTCGCAGTAGAGGTAGGACAGCGGCGCGTCCATCGCATGGGCAATCAATCTGGCAGTAGGCAAGGGCGGCTCATGGACACCCAGTTCATAGCGACTGATTCTGGCCCTGCTGCTGGACTCATCAATCCCGATCGCAACGCCGATCTTTTCTTGCGACCAGCCAAATACATGGCAGTTCGGCAAAGGCATTTAAAAGTACATCAGGCCGATTCCTTCGATTGCAAGTGTGCTAACAAAGCGTGGATCAGGCTGACCCAATCTACAACTTCTGGATTGTCATTCAGAGAGCACAGGGCATTGAACAAGATAGCAACTTCTTCCGAATGGCGGGAGTTGCATCGGGAACGAATTGCCTCATACGCCTGCCTGCAATGTTGAGGCTGCGGCTCGTTCCCGATATGCTTCGTGATGATTGACACAATCTCAGCTGCCGAAGACCGGGTATTCAACTTCTTCAGGGTGGGATTCATATCTGCGGCAAGAATATTGAATCGCAGTATGGACTGTACGAGTTAGAGAGGTATTAGGACGATAAGGGCACCTTGAACAGGAAAGCCCATAAACTGAACAGGCAAAGCCAAATACTGCGTGCTGATCAATCAGCAAATTGGGTGCAAGCTTATAAAGATCTTTTTTTAAAGGTTTTTTAGCCTCGCGTCCACAAGCATTTGAACGTTAGATGAATGTCTGATTTGTAGAAATTTACCCACTCCTGTCACATATCCATCTGCTTTTGCTTTTTCAAATCCGACCGCTTTCACCCAAGCAAAGTGGGATATCGCCCACTCCAATATTCCTCTACTTATTGGATGTAATGAGTTTGAATATTGCAAGATTGCTTTCGCTCTATCAGCTTCCCATGAATTCCACCATGAAAGAAAATATGTGCCTTTTGCGCTTGGCTCTGACTGCCGATCGGGCATCCTACCCAACCATCTTTCTCGCGTACTTATGTAAAATTTTCCATGGCCCTGTTCAATGCTAGTCAATCCAATCTGAATAACCTCCTCTTGAGTCGGTGGGGGGCCGAAATTCAATTTCATATTCGGAATCGCAACTAACGCCTCCTTTTCTTCATCGGCCAAAGCTTTAAACACTCGTGAGTCCCCGAAAAGACTCATCCTTAATGTTTTGGAAGCTAGTTGTTCAGTGCGTCGCTTGTACAACTCGCGCACTGTGTCTGGCAGAATAACCTTTTGAAAACGTACGTTCCCTACAGACCAGCCATCAACTTCAAGTTGATACGTCTCTCTGGCCAAGGCAATAACTCGGGTTCGAATAGCGTCCTTTTCCGATGCCTCTGCCGCAACCGCCACATCTCTGGGAACTACCTTGGAAATTTCTGTCTGAGCGAATCCGGCATCGCATGAAAACCATTCCTTGTTCTTTCTATGGTGGGCTAAATGCTCATGAATTCGACGCTCCCATTTGTCTGGGTCAAACAACTTTATTGAGTATGCGACAACGAACGGCGTAGGAACCCCGGTAGTTGCAAGTTGCTTTGCACGGTCAGTGGGGCGGCCAAGCGTAAAACCAATTTTCACTAAGCCGGGCATTGATTCGTTGGTAAGAACGTAAACGAATCCAATCTTTGAAGTCATGTCAACCCTTAAATAAGATGCAAATTAGACAATTCGCGCCGGCAATTTAGTCTGAGAAAGGCTTCTAGGGATCATGCGACGTCCCCCCCGTTGTAAGTTCCTGCGGTTGATCCAATTGCAACGGCGCATTGCCTCCAATGCGGAAAGCCCGGAAACAAGGTTGTCCTCGGAACCAGCGACATTTGCTATCGCCCAACACGCCGCATCCCAAGTTGGGTCTATGTAGTAAAGCTTGATATCCATATGAACGTTGTTATTGGGGCAATATAGGACACGGTTGGCTGCCTTGCATGGACATCATTTGACCCACCCCCAGAGCTCCCAGAGTCGCCATGTCACCGCCGCATCAGCAACGATAGCGGCTGCTTTAACCGGCGCGGGCGCGTCTTCACTAGGCAGCGAAGAGATCGTCGTGCATCCGGCCAGACTCAGAATCAATGCAATACAAAAAGCCTTGTGCATATGCTCCCCTTCGTTTTGGTGTGTGGGAATGCCATTGGTTGTCATGTGTAAGAGCGACATCAATTTATCTCAATCGAAACAATAAGCTAGCCTTATGTCGATCGATTTGAAGGAACAACCGCCAGCTCAGGGTGCGGGTTGTTGGCATGCTGCTGGAGGGGCGAGTTTGAGACTCTGGTGCCTCGAAAAATGCCTAGTTTATTGGGGTTCTCGACAGCATCAAACATGTGATTCTGAGATCGATTATCAAGTCATGACTTTATCAAAATCAAGAGGCAAAGACCAGCAGAATTCACGGAAAGAGCCTGCAGTTTCCAGCCAAAATCCGCATCATAAAAGTATGAAAAAATGGCGGCGAATCGGCGTCATCAGAAAGTAGTGTGTACCCACGAACTTTTGTAGTGTTTCTCTAGGGAATGTCTGCAAAACCCAATGCGCTGAGCTTTGATTGGGCGACACTACGTTTATGAAACAAATCAGCCTTGCCACCACCGGATTTGAACTGGTCACCAAGAGAACACGCAAACGCGTGTTCCTGGACGAAATGA
>CAUJJV010000111.1 GCA_963205375.1 Pseudomonadota bacterium | reverse complement strand
CGGTGCCGTGCCACGGCGTGAAGCCACCCGCAAACTCCAGAGCGCAACCGGCAACGCCGTCAACAACGTAACCGCCAACGCGCAAAGCACCACGCAGGCCGAGCCGGCCGACTTTGCCCGCGCCCCGGACCGCAATGAGTCGGCCCACTGGATCACCCGCACCGCGCTGTGTGTGGAAGTGCGCGACCCGCGCCGCGCCAGTGGTCCCAAGGCCGAGGCCGTGGGCACCAAATCCGGCGTGCTGTATGTGTTCATGCCGCCGCTGGAGCGTCTGGAAGACTACCTGGACCTGCTGGCTGCCATCGAGGCCACGGCCGAGAGCCTGAAGATGAAGATCGTGCTGGAAGGCTACCCGCCCCCACGCGACCCGCGCCTCAAGCTGCTGCAAGTCACGCCGGATCCCGGCGTCATCGAGGTGAACATTCACCCGGTGACGAACTGGAAAGAACTGGTCTACAACACCGAGTTTTTGTACAACGCCGCGTTTGAGTCGCGCCTGTCGGCAGAGAAGTTCATGACCGACGGCCGCCACACCGGAACCGGCGGCGGCAACCACTTTGTGATGGGCGGCGCCACGCCGTCTGACAGTCCGTTTTTGCGCAAGCCCGAACTGCTGGCCAGCCTGCTGCTGTACTGGCACAACCACCCGTCTCTGAGCTATTTGTTCAGCGGCATGTTTGTGGGTCCGACCAGCCAGGCCCCGCGCGTGGACGAAGCGCGCAACGACCAGCTCTATGAGCTGGAGATTGCCATCGAGCAGATCTACAAGAACCGCGAACTCTACGGCCAGAGCATGCCGCCCTGGCTGGTGGACCGCACGCTGCGCAACATCCTGATCGACGTGACCGGCAACACCCACCGCAGCGAGTTCTCCATCGACAAGATGTACTCGCCCGACTCGTCCACGGGTCGTCTGGGACTGCTGGAACTGCGCGCGTTCGAGATGCCACCGCACCCGCACATGAGCAGCGTGCAGCAGCTGCTGCTGCGTGCACTGGTGGCCCGTTTCTGGAAAGAACCGTTCAAGGCGCCCGCCACCCGCTGGGGCACCGAGCTGCACGACCGCTTCATGCTGCCCACCTTCATCAAGATGGACTTTGATGATGTGATTGCCGACATGCGGCAGGCCGGCTATGCGTTTGATGACAGCTGGTTTGCGCCGCACCTGGAGTTCCGCTTCCCGCTGATCGGTGCGGTCAAGTCCGCCGGCGTGGAGATGACGCTGCGCAATGCGCTGGAGCCCTGGCATGTGATGGGCGAAGAAAACTCTGCCGGCGGCACCGCCCGCTATGTGGACTCGTCCCTGGAGCGCATGGAAGTGCACGTCAGTGGCCTCAATGAGAGCCGCTATGTGGTCACCTGCAACGGCCAGGCATTGCCCATGCAAAGCACCGGCACCGTGGGCGAGTTTGTGGCCGCCGTGCGCTACAAGGCCTGGAACCCGCCCAGCAGCCTGCACCCCAGCATTGGCGTGCATGCACCGCTGACGTTTGACATTGTCGACACCTGGATGAAGCGCTCGCTGGGCGGCTGCCAGTACCACGTAGCTCACCCGGGCGGCCTGAACTACGAGACCTTCCCGGTCAACAGCTACGAGGCCGAGAGTCGGCGCCTGTCACGGTTCACGGCACTGGGCCACACACCAGGCGTCATGAACGTACCACCGGCCACCATCAATGTGCCGGGCAGCAAAGAGTTTCCGTTTACGCGGGATTTACGGCGGTAATGGGTGGTCGAGGAACCTGCGGCATTTGTTCATGCCATTTGCCGCAGGAAAACACTGAAATATCTATTCAGTATCCATTCGCGAATCCGAATACATCATTGATTTGTATAGGAGTTTTTTGAAAAGTATCTATTCAATGATCTATTCAAACCGCGCTCAACAAAGCCAACTTCGTTGCTGAATTGGCGTTAAGCGGGTCAATGATGTGCGTAGCCATGCACTTACGTTTGCAATAGACCGATAATTTCCCATGAAAAAATTGCTGCGCGTGCTCCGATGGATCGGCGTCCTATTTGGGGCTTACATGCTCGTATTTGGCGGATATTTTCTATACAGCCTATCCACGGCAGAGGGACGAGTTAAGCCTTTATGCACCCAAATCAAGGATGGAATGTCACTGCCAGATTTGGAAGTTTTTAGCTCCAGCAATGGTCTAACAGCACCGAGCAAGCAATCTGATGTAAATGTCATATTCATCGTCGAGGGCCGATCCTATGGTCGGCACGGCTGTAAAGTTACTTTCGACGGCGCGCTTGTGAAAGCAGCTGAATACTCTTTCCTAGATTGACATTGGGCAAGGCCCTCTGACAAAAGGTTTTTGGGAGCTTCTTTGGTACTTCTTGGTTTTGACCCCGGTGGCATTAAGAGTTTCGGTTGGGCAGTACTTGAGATTGATGATTTCGGCAAAATTATTGGCCTCAAGAGCGGTGTCGTTTCAAGCGCACCTGACGCTGTCAATAGAGCCCGCGAGTCAATGGATGTGGCGCCGGACGGTGTCGGAATTGACGCTCCGCTTTTTTGGGTGGAGAAAGGAGATCGACGGGCTGATGCAGCTATTCGTGCACGTGTTGTCGCTGCAGGAGGCCAGTCGGGTACTGTAAGCAGTGTGAACTCACTTAGGGGAGCCTGCGTGGTCCAAGGCATCATTGCTGCGCGTCTAGTTTCCGAGAGTTGGCCGACGGCTGTGATCACTGAGGCGCATCCGAAAGCCCTATTGCGTCTTTACGCAAAAGCAAGCCTGTTCGTTTCAGAGTGTGTTTCACATGATCAAGAAGATCACGCACGAGACGCAGCTCTAGCAGCGTTTTCTGCATGGGCTGCCGTCAGCGGCCATCCAGAGTGGAGCAACTTCGTATTGGCAGAAACCGCGCCTATCTTCCCCAGTGGGAAGGAAGTGTCGTATTGGTTCCCCAAATAAGCTTTACCAATTCAGAAGTACCAACCCAACTCACACATCAATGGTGCAGAAAGAATTACGGCATCTGCATAGAGACTATCTATACCGAAGCATGGTGCCAAAATACCCGCATGACCATCGAAATCTCCAAAGAGCAGCGTGCCCAGGCCATTGCTTCCATTGAGCGCTATTTCCTGGAGAACATGGAAGACAAGATTGGCAACATTGCTGCCAGTGCGTTGCTGGGGTTTTTCATCGAAGAGGTGGGGCCGCTCATTTACAACCAGGCAGTGACCGAGGTGCAGGAGCGCTTGCAGACACGGATCATGGAGATCGACCTGGAAGTACACGAAGACCCTTTCCAGTACTGGCGCAAATATGACAAGGCCAACAAGCGGCGGTAGTTAGCACGCTACTTGCTTATCAACACCCTATTACCCAAGAACCAAGGAAACCCATGCCTTCCATCAATTTCATCGGCGGCGAAAAAGGCGGCGTCGGCAAGTCGGTTGCTGCCCGTCTGCTGGCGCAATACTTCATTGACAAAGGCCGTGCGTTCACCGGCTTTGACACCGACCGCTCGCACACCTCGTTTACCCGCTTCTATTCGGATTACGCCGCTCCGGTGGTGGTGGACACCTACGAAGGCTTGGACCACATCGCTGGCGTGTTTGAAGAAGAACAAAGCGAAGGCACCGCACCCAACGTCATCGTCGATCTGGCGGCACAAACTGCAGCGCCACTGGCCCGCTGGATCAAGGATTCGGACCTGGTATCGCTGATGGCCAGCATTGGCGTCACCGTCAATTTCTGGCATATCGCCGATGCAGGCAAGGACTCGGTCGACCTGCTCGACCGGCTGGTCGCCACCTATGGCGTAGGTCCTAATTACATCGTGGTCAGGAACCATGGCCGGGGTACAGATTTTTCACAACTGGATGCGTCCAATGCGCTCAAGAAAGCGCAGGCCCTGGGCGGCTATGTGATCGACTTGGCCCAGCTGCATGAGGGCAGCATGCGCAAGATAGACCGTCAGAATGCCAGCTTCTGGTCTGCCATCCACACCACCAGCGGACCGGACGCTTTGGGCATGCTGGAACGCCAGCGGGTCAAGACCTGGCTGAAGGGCGCCTATGCCACATTTGAGACCTTACCGATGGGGTAACATGCCCCGATGAATTCTCGCCAGCGTCTGGTTACCCTTGAGCCTGGTGCCATTGCAGGCACTCTGGATGCTTGGCGCGCGCTTGGGCCCGGCAGGGGCGTGATGGCCTTGCTGCCAGAGGCTGAAAAGGCCCACATTCCCATGCTTCAGCAGGTCTTTCGCGACAGCGGCATTCCCTTGTGTGGTGCGGTGTTTCCCGCCCTGATCACCGACACGGGGTTCACCACTTCGGGCGTCTGGCTGGTCTGTTTCGAACGCATGCTGCCCCACCTGCTGATCTCCGATGTACGGACCGACGGCGCCGCACAACTGGGCAACGTGATACGGCAGTTGCTGCCGACGGGTGCTGCTGCCTCACCCCCGACGGTTTTTATGGTGTTTGACGGGATGCTGCCTGCCATCGGCACGCTACTGGACGATGTGCACCGGGAACTGGGCAACAGCGTGGTCTACACCGGGGTGAATGCAGGCAGTGAAACCTTCACTCCCATGTCCTGCCTGTTTGACCAGAACCAGTGTGTCGGCTTTGGCGTACTGGTGCTGTTGATGCCTGCCGACCGGCAGGTCGTGCTCCACCATGGCTACCCGGTATCCAAACGCCTGATGACCGCCACGTCCAGCACAGGCAACCGGATTGACACCATTGATAACCGTCCTGCACTGGAGGTTTACCAGAGTGTCATCCAGGCGGAATATGGCGTGACACTGACCCGCGAAAACTTCTATGACCACGCGGTGCATTTCCCGTTTGGCGTTGTCACTGCCGTGGACGTGCTGGTGCGCATCCCGGTGGCGTTCACGGACGATGGC
>CAUJJV010000110.1 GCA_963205375.1 Pseudomonadota bacterium | reverse complement strand
ACCGGAGATGCGCCACAGGACGGCCGCATGACTCTGCTCAACCTCTGGGAGCTGACCCAGCCATCACGTGACTGGCCGCTGGTGGGTGACCCCAAAGACTTGCGCGGCGGCAAGGCGGTGCGACGCGCCGACCAGACCGAGTTTCTTGCCCGCACCATGCACGACTTCAATGCCGCCATGGTCCGCTTTCTGCGCGACGAGCTGGGTGCCAAACAACTCATCAACGCTGGCAACTGGAAGACCGGCAGCACCGAACTGCTCAACGATGCCGAGCGCTGGAGCTACACCGCAGCCGATGTAGACGCCGCCAATGTGTACAACGGTGGCATCCACAAAGGGCCCAAAAACGGCTGGGCCATCCTGGCAGGCGACCAGTTCACCAACGAGAGCATTCTGCGCACGCCCCAGCTGCTGCCCATCCACCTGAAGCAGACGCAGGGCCGTCCGATGCTGCTGACCGAGGGCAACTGGGTGATGCCCAACAACTTTGGCGCCGAGGGGCCTTTGTTGATTGCGGCCTACGCATCACTGACCGGCGTGGATGGTTACTACTGGTTTGCCACCGGCGACGAGGGCTGGACGCCGCCGCAGTCGGCCAACGGCTACCTGCCCAACTCACAGGGCAGATGGATCTTTGCCACGCCCGAGATTCTGGGCAGCTTCCCCGCCGCCGCGCTGGCCTACCGCATGGGCTACATCGCCAAAGGCTCACCGGTACTGCAGGAAGCCCGCAGTCTGCACGACCTGTGGCAGCGCAAGCCACCGCTGCTGTCAGAGTCCACCAGTTTTGACCCCAACCGCGACAGCGGGGACCGCGCGGCAAATGCCGAACGTAAAGGCGGTCTGCCCGGCAGTGCGTTTCTGGTCGGGCCTGCGCTGGTCAGCCTGGGCAAAGAAAGTGGCGCGCCCAGCCGTGCAGTTGAACTCGCGCCATGGGTTACGCCACAGGGCGTGCAGTCCAGCACGGCGCAACTCATGTGGAATACGCAGCAAGGGTTCTGCACCATCAATACACCGCAGGTGCAGGGTGTGGCAGCCCACTTTGCCAATGCGCCGATACACCAGTTGAAAGACGTCCGGTTTGCCTCCGGTAACACCTTTGGCGCAGCCATGGCGGTGTCGATGGACGGATTACCGTTGCAGCAATCCCGTCGCATCCTGCTGCAGTACGCCACGCAGAGCCGACCCACCGGCTGGCGCGAAACACCAGCAGCCATTGCACTGGAAGGCGGGCAACAGACCAGCGGATTCACTGTGCAGGCAGTGGGTCATTCGCCCTGGCAGGTACAAAGCGCACAGCTGGAGGTGACGATCAACAATCCCCACATCCGCACGGCCACCGTGCTGGACATGAACGGTATGGCGGTGCGAACCCTGGATTTGAAGCGCGCATCCGGCAGCGCCAGCCTGCGTTTTCCGGCGGATGCTATGTACGTCGTGCTGCAGTAGCGGGTCGCTGCAGCCAGAAGACCCCGATGGCAGCTAGCGCCAGTGCCGCCGCTACAGCAAATGCCAGCGCGGGCGAAACGCCCCACAGCGCCCCGGCCACCAGGGAGGCCGGCAGATACAGCACCCCTGTCACCATGTTGTAGACCCCCACTGCCGTGGCGCGCCGCTCCGGCTCGAGGTCGGCGATAAAGGCCTTGCTTTGGGATTCCTCAATGGAATAGAAAAGACCGTACATGGCAAACGCGGCAATGAGCTCCCAGCGTGTGCTCGCCACCATCAGCCACAGACTGATACCCGCATAGACCGCATAACCCAGCACCACAATACGGCTGCGCCCCACCCGATCGCCCAGCTTGCCCACCAGCGGCGCAACAACCACACAGGTCGTATTGAACAGGGCGTACAGCAGCACGATCTCGGTCACGCTAAAGCCCACGTCATGGGCCTTGATCAATATAAATCCGAGGCTGAAATACGCCAGCGCAAAGACACCGGCAGGCCACAGGAATCGCTTGAAACCGGGGCTGAGCAGCTTCCAGTTCTGCGCAATGCTTTCACGCGGGTGCACCTGGCCTGGCTGGTCGGGCATGCGCGCAAGCACGGCCACACTGATGACGGCAGGAATGAAGGCCACCAGAAACAGCGTCGAATAGGTGCTGGCAGATTCTCCCAGCCAGGACAGCAGACCGTAGGCCACCAGAGGCCCGAGCACCGCGCCTGATTTGTCCAGGGCCTTGTGCACGCCAAAGGCATAGCCGCGGTTTTCTTTCACAGCAATCGACGAGAGCCAGGCATCCCGCGGCGGACCGCGAAAGCCCTTGCCCAGGCGCTCGATCACACGAAAAATGCTCAAACCCACAATGCTTGACGACACCAGCAGGATGAGCTTGGCCAGCGTGGAAAAGCCATATCCAGCAGTGGCAAACCATTTACGCCGCCCGCTGCGGTCCGACAGCCATCCAGAGAGGTAGTTCAACGAGGACGCCGAAAAGTCGGCCAGCCCCTCGATCAGGCCCAGCAGCGCACTCGATGCCCCCGCCACCGTGGTGAAGAAAACCGCGAACACCGAAAAGATCATCTCGGAACTCAGATCGGTGAGAAAGCTCACCAGCCCGAGCTTGAGTACATCCGGGTGGAGGCGTTCACTTTTCTTGGGAGGAGCTGTTGTCATGGTGGGTGTAGCTCCAATTGGGGGACTCAGGAATTCTGCGCTAGTGGAGGAGCAACCCGCATCGGAATCGTCACAGGCCCGTCGTTGACCAGCTCTACCTGCATGTCTGCGGCAAATATGCCGGTCTGCACCGTGGGGTGCGCCGCACAGGCCTGGGCCACAAAGTAATCGTACAGGCGTCGACCTTCGTCCGGACTGGCTGCCGCGGTGAAGCTGGGTCGGTTGCCGCCTGTGGTATCCGCCGCCAGGGTGAACTGGCTCACGATCAGCAGGCCGCCCTGCGTGCCCGCGCCATCCATGTCCTGCACGCTCAGGTTCATCTTGCCCTGGGCGTCGCTGAAGATGCGCAGCTTGAGCAGCTTGGCCAGCAACTTGTCAGCCTGTGCCTCGGCGTCGCCCTGTTCGGCACACACCAGCACCAGCAGACCC
>CAUJJV010000109.1 GCA_963205375.1 Pseudomonadota bacterium | reverse complement strand
GTGCTGGCCATCGTCAACGAGGTGTATTTCCGCAACACGCAGAAAGTGCCCGACTTCGTGGAGGGCCGCAAACGGCTGGACGCCAAGATCGCGCAGTTGCACGGTCCTGATTTGAAAGACCTGAAGATTGCCGACTACGGTACCCGCCGGCGCTTCTCGCGCGCCTGGCACGAAGAAGTCATGCGGGTGCTCTCAGCCAAGCTGGGAACCGTTCAGAGTCCGAGCCGCGGCAAGGGTTCACCGGGTCAGCTGGCAGGTACCAGTAATGTGGAGCTGGCACACAAGCTGGGGCTGATTCCGCTGGGCACCATGGCCCACGAGTATTTGCAGGCCTCGCAGGCGCTGGGCCCGCGTCTGCGCGACAGCCAGATTTTTGCCTTCGAGTCCTGGGCTCGGGAGTACCGGGGCGACCTGGGTATTGCGCTGAGCGATGTCTATGGCATGAGCGCGTTCCTGCGCGACTTTGACCTGTATTTCTGCAAACTGTTCGACGGCGCCCGCCATGACAGTGGCGACCCCTTTGCCTGGGGCGAGCGCATGCTGGACCACTATGTGCGCAATCGGGTCGATCCGCGCACCAAGACACTGATCTTCAGCGATGGCCTGACGGTGCCACGCACGATCGAGCTGTACAACCAGTTCCGCGGACGCTGCCAGCTGGCCTTTGGTATTGGTACCAACCTCACCAACGATCTGGGCTACGAGCCCTTGCAGATCGTCATCAAGATGGTGCGCTGCAATGGCCAGCCCGTGGCCAAGCTGTCGGATACGCCATCCAAGAATATGTGCGATGACGAGAAGTACCTGGCCTACCTGCGCCAGGTGTTCGACATTCCGCAGCCGCACTGACGTTTTACCCTGGAGTTTTAGCCATGACCCGACCTTCCATTCTGGTGACCCGCGCCGTATTTCCCGATGTGCTCGATCACCTGCGTCAGCATTTCGAGGTCGAAGCCAACCAGGCCGATGACGCCTGGAGTGCCGATGAACTCGCGCAGCGTTTGCAGGGCAAGGCCGGTGCTTTCACCAGCGGTGCAGACCCGATCACCGCAGCCTTGCTGGCGCGATGCCCCGGGCTGAAAATCTGCGCCAACATGGCGGTGGGTTACAACAACTTCGATGTGCCAGCCATGACCGCCGCGGGTGTGCTGGCCACCAATGCCCCCGATGTATTGACCGAGACCACCGCCGACTTCGGTTTTGCGCTGCTCATGGCCACCGCGCGGCGTGTGACCGAGAGCGAACATTACCTGCGTGCCGGCAAATGGACGCGCTGGGCCTATGACATGTTCTCGGGCTGCGAGGTACATGGCTCCACGCTGGGCATCATCGGCATGGGGCGCATCGGGCAGGGCATTGCCAAACGCGGGGCGCTGGGCTTTGGCATGAAGGTGATTTACCACAACCGCAGCAGGCTGGATGACGCGACTGAAGGCCAATGCCGCGCGACCTATGTGGGCAAGGAAGCGTTGCTGCGCACGGCCGACCATGTGGTGCTGGTCGTGCCCTATTCGAAAGAGTCCCACCACACCATTGGTGCTGCCGAGCTGGCACTGATGAAGCCGACCGCGACGCTGGTGAACATTGCGCGCGGCGGCATTGTGGATGACGCAGCACTGGCAGTCGCCTTGCGCGACAAACGCATTGCGGGCGCAGGACTGGACGTGTTCGAAGGCGAACCCAAGGTGCACCCGGACCTGCTGACCGTGCCCAATGTGGTGCTGACACCGCACATCGCCAGCGCCACGGTGGGCACCCGCCGCGCCATGGCCATGCTGGCTGCTGACAACCTGATTGGTTACCTGGTGCACGGCAAACCCCTGACGCCCTTGAACCCGGAGGTGATGGCTTGAGCGATATGGCATGGTGGGTCTGGCCCTTGCTGGGCATGGCCCTGCTCAACCTGCTGGCGCTGGTCTGGCTGGCACGGTCGCAACGCGACAACGGCGATGACCTGGATCAGCAACTGCAGCGCAAGGAGTTGCAGGACCTGCGTGCCCAGTTGCAAGCCGCTACCGAACGTCTGGAGCGTGAGCTCCGCACCGAGATCACCGAGTCGGCCCGCGGTGGACGCCAGGAACTGAGCCAGAACCTGGCCACTTTCCAGCAGACGCTGGTCCAGCAGGGCGCCGAGGCCACGCGCACCCAGAACACCCAGATCGACGCCTTCGGCCAGCAGCTCACGCTGATGCAGAAGTCGCTGTCGGACACGCTGACCACCCAGCTCAGCCAGGTGTCCGAGTCCAACGCGCGGCGTATGGCCGAGATTCGCCAGACGCTGGAAGCCCAATTGGCCCAGTTGCAAACCACCAACACCGCCAAGCTTGATGAAATGCGTGCCACGGTGGATGAAAAACTCCAGACCACGCTGCAGGCGCGTCTGGGCGAGAGCTTCAAACAGGTGGCCGAGCGGCTGGAGCAGGTGCACAAGGGCCTGGGCGAAATGCAGTCGCTGGCGCAGGGCGTGGGCGACCTCAAGCACTTGCTGACCAACGTGAAGACCCGCGGCATGTTTGGCGAGGCCCAGCTGGCCGGTTTGCTGGAACAGGTGTTTGTGCCGGACCAGTACGCGGTGCAGGTCGCTACGCGCCCCGGCAGCAAGAACGTGGTGGACTTTGCGATCAAACTGCCAGGCAAGTCGGATACCGGCGCGCCGTTGTGGTTGCCGATCGACGCCAAGTTTCCCAATGAGGACTATGAGCGTCTGCTCGATGCACAGGCCAATGCGGATGTGGTCGGTGCGGAGGCGGCGGCCAAAGCGCTGGAAATGCGCATCCGGCTGGAGGCCAAATCCATCTCCGAGAAGTATGTGGAGCCGCCTTATACGACGGACTTTGCCATCCTGTTCCTTCCCACCGAAGGCCTGTATGCCGAGGTGCTGCGACGCCCTGGGCTGATGGAGAGCCTGCAGCGCGACCACCGCATCACGCTGGCGGGCCCCACGACCCTGCTGGCCATGCTGAGTTCACTGCAAATGGGTTTCAGAACGCTGGCGCTGGAGAAACGCTCCAGCGAAGTCTGGCAGGTGCTGGGCGCCGTCAAGACCGAGTTCGGCAAGTTCGGTGATGTGCTGGCCAAGGTCAAGGCACAGACCCAGACGGTGCTCAACACCCTGGACAGTGCCGAGACCCGCAGCCGTGCCATGGGTCGCGCACTCAAGAAGGTAGAAGCCTTGCCGGAAACGCAGGCGCAAGCCCTGCTGCCGGGTGATATGGAAGCCGAATCCGGCAGCGATGGAGACGCATTGGCGTGACTGCGCAGGATGCGCCCCAAGGGCATCGCAGCCACGGGCCCGGGGTACTGTTTCGCTTGATTGGGGGCCATATCTGCCTGCACGCCAGCATGGCGGGCCTGCGCATGGCAGCCCCCCTGTTCGCACTCAGCCTGGGCTATAGCGCCTTGTCGGTAGGCTTGCTGCTGGCACTGTTTTCCTTGTCCCAGGTGTTTCTGGCCATTCCGGCGGGCCGTTTTGCCGACCGGCACGGATTGCGTCGACCCATTGCCCTGGGCGTGGCGGTGGCTTGTAGTGGCGCGGCATTGTCGGTGCTGTTTCCCCGTTTTGAAGTGTTGTGTTTCAGTGCCTTATGTCTGGGCGGCGCAACCGGGGCATCGGCCATTGCCTTGCAGCGGCACGTGGGCCGCGCAGCCAGCAGTACGCTGGAACTCAAGCAAGTGTTTGGCTGGCTGTCCATTGGTCCCGCCGTGGCCAATTTTGTGGGGCCAGTGGCAGCGGGGCTGCTGATTGACCATGCGGGTTATCGCTGGGCTTTTTTGCTGTCTGCCGTCCTGCCGCTGTGCACCTGGCTGTTTGTGCGCCATACGAAAGAGTTACCGTCCATTCCCGTGCCACAGGCAGGTGCAACCGCCCAAGCCTGGGCACTGCTGGGTGAGCCGCGCATGCGCCGCCTGCTGTTGGTGAACTGGCTGCTGTCTTCGTGCTGGGATGTGCACACTTTTGTGGTCCCTCTGCTGGGCCATGAGCGGGGTTTCAGTGCCTCGGTCATCGGAACCATTCTGGGTTCATTTGCCGTGGCAGCGGCTTGTGTGCGGGTATTGATGCCGGTGGTGGCCGCCCATTTGCGGGAGTGGGTGGTGGTCAGTGGTGCCATGGTGGCCACGGCACTGTTGTTTGGCATTTACCCGTTGATGGTGTCGCCCTGGACCATGGGCCTGTGCTCGGTGCTGCTGGGGCTGGCCCTGGGTATGGTGCAACCCATGATCATGAGCACCCTGCACCAGATCACGCCGCAACACCTGCATGGTCAGGCCATTGCATTGCGGCTGATGAGCATCAACCTCTCCAGCGTACTCATGCCTGTGTTGTTTGGAACTGCAGGTGCCGTGGTGGGCGTGTCCGTGGTGTTCTGGACGGTGGGTGCCATCGTTGGGCTGGGTGCCCGGGCGGCCTGGCATTTGCGCCCCTGATGGGGTGGTCAGCTGAGCTGGTAGAACGCCTTGATGGCGTCCCACGCTTCCTGCGGATCGTCGGTGTACTGGAACAGGCTCACGTCGTCCGGTGAAATGGCGCCTTCCTCGATCAGCACGTCGAGGTTGAGCAGGCGCTTCCAGTAATTGCTGCCAAACAGGATGATGGGCACTGGCTTGGCCTTGCCGGTTTGCACCAGCGTGATCACTTCAAACAGTTCGTCCAGCGTGCCGAAGCCGCCGGGAAACGCCACCAGCGCTTTGGCGCGCATCATGAAGTGCATCTTGCGCAGCGCAAAATAGTGGAACTTGAAACACAGTTCCGGCGTGATGTAGGGGTTGTGGCTCTGCTCGTGCGGCAGGGCAATGTTCAGGCCGACGTTGGGGGCCCCCATTTCATGCGCACCACGGTTGGCGGCTTCCATGATGCCGGGGCCACCGCCCGTCGCAATGAACAGGCGCTCCGCCGCTGGACGCGCGTTGCTGTAGGCCGCGACCAGGCGGGCGAAGAGGCGGGCCTGGTCGTAGTAGGCGGCGTTGCGCACCTTACGTTGGGCTACTGCAAGCGCCTTGGCGTCATTGCCTTGCTGCGCTTCTTCGAGGCTCTTTTGTGCGCTCTCCGGGGATGGAAAACGGGCGCTACCGAATACGACGACGGTGTTCTCGACACCAGCCTGGGTTTGGTCCAGGTCGGGCTTGAGCATTTCCAGCTGGAAGCGGATGCCGCGGGTCTCGCGGCGCAGCAGGAACTCGGGGTCGGAAAACGCCAGCCGGTAAGCATCGGCGTGTAGCGCCAGGCCTGCATCGGCATGGGCCTGCAGATCGGCCCAGGCATCGGCCAGAGTACGTTCGTTGAGGGTGTGGTGTTGGGTGGTGGTCATATTCAGTTCAGTGCGTGAGGGCTGCGGCAATGGCGCTCGCCATGCTGACAGTATTGGTGGAATGGGCAATGCAGTCGGTGCTCCAGACTTCACTGACCCCGGCCGTTCTGACCAGTTGCAGGGCCTCGTCGGCAAACAGGGCGTGGGTCACGGCCACGTCCACACGGCTGGCCCCGGCGGCCAGCAGCAGGCGCGTGGCTTCAGCCAGGGTATGGCCGCTACTGGCCACATCATCGAGCAGGACCACATTGCGGCCTTTGACATCGACGGTCGGCAACGCGACTTCGACATGGCGGTCGCCGTGGCGCACTTTGCGGCATACCGCAAAGTCAAACTGGTGTTGTGCGGCCGCCTGGGCGATCCATTGGGCAGACTCTTCATCGGGGCCCACCAGCAGGGGTTTTTCCACCCGCGTGGCAATCCAGTCGGCCAGCAGCGGGGCGCCGCTGAGGACCACGGCGCGCGGGACGGGTACGGCTTCCTCCAGCGTCGCCACACGGTGCAGATGCGGGTCCACGGTAATGACGGCATCGAACAGGCCTGCCAGAAATGCGCCCACCACGCGCTGGCTGACGACTTCCCCCGGGTTGAATGCAATGTCCTGGCGCATATAGGCCAGGTAGGGTGCGACCAGGGTCAGGTGGGTGGCACCGAGCTGGCGCGCAGTCCGCGCCACCAGCAGCAGTTCCACCAGTTTTTCATTGGGGTGGTCCAGCGTGCGCAGCAAAACCACATGGGGTGGCAACTGGGGCGGCAGACGCAGCTTGAGTTCACCGTCAGGAAAACGGTGGCGTTCGATCCGGGCCATCGCCATGTTGGCCGCCTGGGCGATGCGCGTGGCACTGGCCTCGTCTTCTGCAAAGTGCAGCAGCAGGGTTTCTGAAGGCATTAAAACTCCACAAAAACATGGGGTACATCGGCTGCGCTGCCGATGGTGTAACCGGTCGAGCGGGCGCAGGCCTGGCGCGCAAACTCCAGGTCCGCTGCATAGGATGCGTGCACCCGGTACAGCGGTTGGCCTACCTGCACCTCGTCGCCGAGCTTGCGCAGCACGTCGACGCCCGCACTGGGCACTTTGGGGGCGCCGGCCAGTCCGGCAATACGCGCCATCTGCAGGTTGTCGATACCGGTCACTACACCCGCCGTCTGCGCGCAGATTTCCAGGGTCAGCAGACCCAGATCCGGCTGGTGGTGGTCGAAGGACTTGCTGCCCTGGGCCAGGATGATGTCGTTCATCTTGGCCAGCGCACGGCCCGAGTCCAGGATGTCCCGGGCGATGGCGAATCCATCGCCGCCACGCACATCCGGATCGCACTCGATGAGTCGACCCGCCAGGCGCAGCGCCTTCTGCCGCAGGTCGATGGGGGCACGGGGATCGTTTTCCAGCACCTGCATCACATCGCGGGCCTCCAGCACCGGGCCGATGCCGTTGCCCACCGGCTGGCGCCCGTCGGTAATCACCACATCCAGCGACAGCTTCATGCGCCGCGCCACATATTCAAACAGCCGGCGCAGGCGCTGGGCTTCGGGCATGGACCGCACCTTGGCGGTGGGGCCGATGGGGATGTCCAGCACCAGATGGCTGGAGCCGGCAGAAATCTTCTTCGACAGGATGGAAGCAACCATCTGGCCCGGAGAGTCCAGCGAGAGCGGGCGCTCCACCGAGATCAGCACGTCGTCTGCAGGCGACAGGTTGGCGGTTCCGCCCCACGCCAGGCAGCCGCGGTGGGTGCGCACAATGTCCTGCAACTGGCCCATGGGCAGTTCCACATTGGCCAGCACTTCCATGGTGTCGGCCGTGCCGGCGGGGGAGGTGATGGCACGCGACGAGGTCTTGGGGCACAGCATGCCGTGGGCAGCCACGATGGGCACGATCAGCATCGAGGTGCGGTTGCCCGGGATACCGCCGATGCAGTGTTTGTCCACCACCAGAGTTTCATGCCAGTTGAGGTGGCGGCCCGCGGCAATCATGGCGTCGGTCAGAAAGAACACTTCTTCGCGGTCGAGTTCGTCGCGGTCGCAGGCCACCACAAAGGCGGTCAGTTCAATCTTGGAATACCGGTGGTTGGCAATGTCCTGCACGATGGAGTGGAAGTCCTCGGCCCGCAGGCGCTCGCCATCAATCTTGCGGTGCAGGGCGCCGATGGATGCAGGCGGCTCCGCCTGCGCCACGGTGGCGGAGTGTCCTTCTTCTACGTCCAGTTGCGCAAAAGCGGCTTTGGACAGGCCCAGTTCGCCGCAGGCCACGATGTTGTGGTCGTCCACGACATTGAGGGTCGCCAGGATGCTGTGGCCGTTGGTGCGGATTTCGATCTTCGAGAGGGCCTTGAACCCTTCAGCCCGGTAGATCTCGCAGTCGCGGTGCATGTAGGCCACGTTCTCATGGTAGGTATCAATGAGCACGCGGCGCAGCGTCAGTTTGGCCAGACGCGAGTGGTCGTCGGCCGATGGGTCTTGCGGCGGAGTTTGCAGTGGGGACACGTCAGTCATCCCTGTAGCCTACACCGAATCGGCGGGCATGAAAAAGGCTCCCGAAGGAGCCTTTGGCATCAAGCGTGGGAGCCAGATTACACGCGCTTGCGGTATTCGCCGGTGCGGGTGTCGATTTCAACCTTGTCGCCCTGGGCCACGAAGATTGGCACGCCGATCTCGAACCCGGTAGCGATCTTGGCAGGCTTGAGCACCTTGCCGGAGGTATCGCCCTTGACGGCGGGTTCGGTCCAGGTGATTTCGCGCACCACACTGGTGGGCAGTTCCACGGAGATGGCTTTGCCGTCGTAGAACACCACTTCAACGGCCATGCCGTCTTCGAGGTAGTTCAGCGTGTCACCCATGTTTTCGGCTTCGACTTCGTACTGGTTGTACTCGGCGTCCATGAACACGTACAGCGGGTCGGCAAAATAGGAATAGGTGCAATCCTTCTTATCCAAAATCACCTGGTCCAGCTTGTCGTCGGCCTTGAACACGACTTCGGTACCGAAGTTGGCGATCAGGCTTTTGAGCTTCATGCGCACGGTGGCGGAGTTGCGGCCGCCGCGGCTGTATTCGGTCTTCAGGACGACCATGGGGTCCTTGCCGTGCATGATGACGTTGCCGGCGCGAATTTCTTGAGCGATTTTCATAGGTGTCGAGTGGTTTTGTAGGGCCACGAATCGTAAGTAGACCGCACATAGCGGCGAAGACGCCGTCCATATTCCTGGCGGCGAAGACGCCGTCCATATTCTTGGCGGCGGGGCTGGAATGACCAGCCCACATTGGCCGGCTATCTCAGCAAAGCCTTGAATTTTAACGTTTTTTCAGCACGAAATCGACCAGGCCGCTGGTCAAATCACCCAATTCCAGCAGGCGCGACCGTGCCATGTGCGTGATTTGCGACCAGTTTTCCAGATCGGCGTGGGCCAGAGCGTCGGTTGCAGTGGGTACTTCCAGGCCGTTCCACACCGCGTGCCAGCGGCGCAAACTGGCACTGGCGCCCAGCATGTCCAGGAATGCATCGAGCTTTTCGTGGTGTGCGGCGTCACTCTGCGGGTAGATCTGCCACAGCAGCGGTTTGCCAGCCCACAGCGCACGCACCAGCGAATCTTCGCCGCGTATGCAATTGAGGTCGCAGGCCCACAGCAAATGGTCAAAGTCGCGCTGGGATAATGTGGGTAAGTATGAAATTGATAGCGCTTCGCGCATGTTCCATGCGGGCTGGAGGCTGTTTTTATGCTCCAAAGCGGCTTTTACAGCCGCCGTGGCACGTCCGGGCGTGACCAGCAGGCGCGGGCGGTCAGGCCACTGCACCAGCTGGGTGAGCAGAAGATCCAGCGCGGGCGGTTCGTAGCAAAACAGGCTTACCAGTCGCTCATCTGTCTGCGGAGCCACTCCGATCTGGCGCAACCAGGTGTTGCGGTCGAACTGGTGCTGGCGCTCCAGCAGATCGGGCTCGCGCAGCAGTCCACCGGTGCGCTGGTTGAAACCCGGGTAATAGAAATGCTTGGTCCAGCCGCGGGCCGGGCCCGCCATCACGGGGGAGGGCAGGCCGTGCGCACGCTCCACATACGTTTCGGCGCTGAGGTACTCCAGATTGATCCACACGGGAGGTTTTATATTATTTTGGCCTGTAGCCCCCGTAGAATATGCGCGGGCAGCTATGAATTCAGGAGCAATCTCGCAACCAAAGCCCTCCACCCATACGTCGGCAGGAGGCAGTGCGGCCAGTACTGGGGCGCTGGAGCTGTCAGTCCAGGAATGCACGGCCACCCCCGGCCAGTTTCCCGCCAGCGCGCCCGGTGCCATCCACTGCAAGGCCGATGCGTCGTCCACCCACAGCCGCACCGTGTGGCCGCGCGATGCCAGGTCGGCGCACAGACGCCAGCACACCCCGATGTCGCCAAAGTTGTCGATCACGCGGCAGAACACATCCCACAGCAAGGCGGGCTGCGTTCGCGTTGGGTGGGTGTCTGGTCGGGCCGATTCCATGGCCGCCATTGTCAATGACAATACGGCACCATGAGCGAAGCCCATTCCGAAGAACTGTTGCGTGACGTTGCATCCCTGCCGCCCTTGCCGGGCGTGTACCGCTACTTTGATGCCGATGGCCAGGTGCTGTACGTGGGCAAGGCGATCAACCTGAAGAAGCGGGTGTCGAGCTATTTTCAGAAGAACCACGGCGGCACCCGTATTGGCCACATGGTCAGCAAGATTGTGCGCATGGAGACCACGGTGGTGCGCTCCGAAGCCGAGGCGTTGCTGCTGGAAAACAATCTCATCAAGACGCTCAACCCCAAATACAACATCTTGTTCCGGGACGACAAGAGCTACCCGTATCTGAAGATGACCGGCACGCCGCTGGTCAAGCGTGGTGCCAAGGCAGAAGAGGCTGAAAACGTGTCCGGCAAAAAAGCTGCGCAGCCCGCCGAATTTGCCCGCGTGTCGTACTACCGCGGCGGGGTGGAGAAAAAGCACCGCTACTTCGGCCCGTACCCCAGCGCCTGGGCGGTCAAGGAAGCCATTCTGTTGATGCAGAAGGTGTTTCGCCTGCGCACCTGTGAAGACCCTGTGTTCAGCAACCGCACCCGGCCCTGTTTGCTGTACCAGATCAAGCGCTGCTCCGCGCCCTGTGTGGGGCACATCAGTGCCGAGGACTATGCGCAGGATGTGGCCAATGCGGAGAAATTCCTGCGGGGGGACGCACAGGAAGTGCTCAAGGGCCTGGAAGCCCGCATGATGGCGCACGCCGACAAGCTGGAATTTGAGCAGGCCGCCGAACTGCGCAATCAGGTGGCAGCGCTCTCGAATGTGTTGCACCAGCAGTCGGTAGACAACGTGTCGGACCGCGATGTGGACATCCTGGCCGTCAAGGTGCAAGGCGGCAAGGCCTGCGTGAACCTGGCCATGGTGCGTGGCGGCCGGCATCTGGGTGACCGCCCGTATTTCCCGGTGCATCTGGAGGATGCTGCGGCCATGACCGCCAATGCCAACGAGGGAGATGAGGGCGATGTCGCCGCAACTCCTGCCGCGTCAGTCGAGGCGCAGGTGCTCGAAGCCTTCCTGGCGCAACACTACATCGGCGTGCCCATGCCCTCGGTGCTGGTGGTGAGTGAGCCTGTCAGCAAGAGCCTGCTGGCCGCGCTGTCGCAACAGGCAGGTGTCAAGGTCAGCGCGGTGCACCAGCCACGTGAGCAGCGCCGCGCCTGGCTGGACATGGCGCAGACCAATGCAGCCCTGCAATTGGCACGCCTGTTGGCCGAAGAGGGTTCGCAGCAGGCGCGCACGCGTGCCCTGGTGGATGCACTGGACCTGGCGCTGGACAATCTGGATGAACTGCGGGTGGAGTGTTTTGACATTTCACACACGGCGGGCGAGGCTACGCAAGCCTCGTGTGTGGTGTTCCACCACCACAAGATGCAGAACGCCGAATACCGACGCTACAACATCGACGGCATCACACCGGGGGACGACTACGCTGCCATGCGCCAGGTGCTGACCCGGCGCTACAGCAAGCTGGCCGAAACCCTGGCCGAGGCCAAACACACCGGGCAGACACCTGCCGGGACCGGACGCCTGCCGGACATTGTGCTGGTGGACGGCGGCAAAGGCCAGGTGGCCATGGCCCGCGAAGTTTTTACCGCGCTGGGGCTGGACCTGTCGTTGATCGTCGGGGTGGAAAAGGGGGAGGGCCGCAAGGTGGGCCTGGAAGAGCTGGTGTTTGCCGATGGGCGCGAAAAGGCCTACCTGGGTGCGGATTCCGCGGCATTGATGCTGGTGGCACAGATCCGCGATGAAGCGCATCGCTTTGCCATCACCGGCATGCGGGCCGCCCGCGCCAAGGTGCGTGTAGGAGGTGGCAAGCTCGAAGAAATTCCGGGCATTGGCCCAAAACGGCGAGCCAAGTTGCTGCAACGGTTTGGCGGTGTGCGAGGGGTGGGCTTGGCCAGCGCAGAAGATATTGCCTCGGTGGACGGGATTTCGCGCGAACTGGCGGAAGAGATCTACAGAGCACTGCATTAGCCGTGCCACAATGACGCCCATGTTCACAACGATACCCACCATCATGACCTGGGCGCGAATCTTCGCGATTCCCCTCATTGTGGGCGTGTTCTACCTTCCAGAAGCTGCGGCCTCGCAGGCCGAGCGCAACCTGATCGCCACGGTCATGTTCGTCGTGTTTGCCTTGACGGACTGGCTGGATGGCTACCTGGCGCGCAAGTTGAACCAGACCTCGTCGTTTGGGGCGTTTCTGGACCCGGTTGCGGATAAATTCCTGGTGTGTGCCTGCGTGCTGGTGCTGGTGCATTTGCAGCGTGCGGATGTGTTTGTGGCACTGATCATTATTGGTCGCGAGATTGCCATTTCGGCACTGCGCGAATGGATGGCACAAATCGGTGCATCCAAGAGCGTTGCAGTTCACATGATCGGCAAACTCAAGACCGTGGTGCAAATGGTGGCCATCCCGTTTCTGTTGTTTGACGGCAAGCTCTTCGGTGTGATTGATACGCACCAATGGGGTGTCGTGTTGATCTGGGTCGCTGCAGTGCTGACCGTCTGGTCCATGGTGTACTACCTGCAGAAGGCATTGCCGGAGATACGGGCCAAGGCGCGCTAGCAACGGTAGTCCGCGGCGTGGGGTCTACAAAAATTCTTACAAAACAGAATCAAGTCCTGCGGCAAATACGACTAGAATTCGCGACCGCACCGTCGTAAATGTTGCATGGCGTATTGACACGAAATTATCCCGTGGCTTTAATGGACTGCAGCAGTTGCACCTGCTACGAACACGATTATTGAAGAGACATTCCATCCAACTTTGCTTCCATACAAGGGGTCTTTGTGAATAAAACAGAACTGATTGAGCACATCGCAAAACACGCAGACATTTCGAAGGCCGCTGCCACGCGCGCGCTGGAGTCCACCATCGGCGCTGTGAAGACCACGCTGAAGAAGGGCGGTACGGTTTCCCTGGTTGGTTTCGGGACCTTTGCAGTAGGCAAACGTGCGGCACGCACTGGCCGCAATCCCCGTACCGGCGCTGCGATTAAAATCAAGGCAGCAAAAGTTCCAAAGTTCCGTCCGGGCAAAGCATTGAAAGATGCTTTGAACTGACAACCGGTTTAAAGGCCGGGTGATTAGCTCAGTTGGTAGAGCGTCTGCCTTACACGCAGAATGTCGGCGGTTCGAGCCCGTCATCACCCACCACCCCACCCCAGTAAAGGCGAACACGGTTGTTCGCCTTTTTTATTGATTTCCTGGAGAGTTAGCGCATGTTCGATTTTGTCCGCAAGCACACGAAGATCATGATGTTCCTCATGTTCTTGCTGATCATCCCCGCGTTTGTACTGGTGGGTGTGGATGGTTACCGGAGCATGAGTGGCGGTGAATCCGTTGCCAAGGTGGCCGGGAACAGCATCACGCAGGAAGAGTGGGATGCCGCGCACAAGAACGAAGCCGATCGACTGCGTGCTTCCATGCCCAACATTGACCCCAAGTTGCTGGATTCGCCTGAGGCGCGTTTTGCAACCCTGGAGCGACTGGTGCAAGAGCGCGTGCTGATTGCGGCTTCACAGGGCGCCCATTTGATCACCACCGATGCACGTCTGGCGCGGGAACTGCAGCAAAACCCCACCATCGCGTCACTGCGCAAACCCGATGGCACACTGGACATGGAGCGTTACCGCCAGCTGGCGGCGAGCCAGGGCTTGACTCCCGAGGGCTTTGAGGCCCGCGTTCGCAGCGATCTGTCGGTGCGCCAGGTGGAGTACGGCGTTGCAGGCTCGGCCTTTGCCACCACAGCGCAGGCGAATGCTACGCTCAATGCATTCTACGAACGCCGCGATGTGCAGCTTGTCCGTTTCGCGTCCAGTGACTACGCCGGCAAGGTCAACCCCAGCGATGCGGATATCGACGCGTTCTACCAGGCCAACCAGGCCATGTTCCAGGCACCCGAAGCCGCCACTGTCGAGTATCTGGTGCTGGACATGGATAGCGTGAAAAAGACTGTCAGCGTCAATGAACAGGACCTCAAAACTTACTACGAGCAAAACGCTGCCCGTTTGAGTGGCAAGGAAGAGCGACGCGCCAGCCACATCCTGATCAATGCCCCCACGGACATGCCCGCTGCCGAGCGCGCAAAAGCAAAGGACCGTGCGGTGGCCTTGTTGGCCCAGGTGCGCAAGTCGCCTGAAACATTTGCAGACGTGGCACGCAAGAACTCCATGGATACAGGTTCTGCAACCAATGGGGGTGATCTGGATTTCTTTGGACGCGGCGCCATGGTCAAGCCGTTTGAAGATGCGGTCTTTGCCATGAAAAAGGGCGATATCAGTGACGTGGTGGAGTCTGACTTTGGCTACCACGTGATCAAGCTCACCGACGTCAAGGCGCCGAAGCAGAAGAGTTTTGACGAGTTGCGTTCAGGCATGGAAGCCGAACTGCGTACCCAGCTGGCCCAGCGCAAATTCGCCGAAGTGGCGGTGGATTTCACCAATGGGGTGTACGAACAGTCTGACAGCCTCAAGCCCATGGCGGACAAGCTGAAGCTGGACATCAAAACTGCCACCAATGTGCAGCGCAATGCTTCCCCTGCGCAGCAGGGCGTACTGGCAAATGCCAAATTGCTGGCCGCCATTTTCAGCGCGGATTCGATTGAAAAGAAACGCAACACGGAAGCTGTTGAGGTCGCCCCCAACCAGTTGGCGGCGGCCCGTATCACCCAGTACGCACCTGCGCGTACTTTGCCGCTGGCGGACGTGAAGGCCAGTGTGCGGAACCGTCTGGTGGCCAGCCGCGCTGCTGAAATGGCCAAGAAAGAAGGCGCAGACAAGCTGCAGGCCTGGAAGGCCAACAGCGCGGGGGTGTCCCTACCCGCAGCCGTGGTGGTTTCGCGCGATCAGATGCAGAGTGTTCCCGCATCCATCGTCATGGCGGCGCTTCGTGCAGACACTTCCACCTTGCCTGCATGGGTGGGTGTGGATATGGGGGCGCAGGGTTACGCCGTGGTGCGTGTGAACAAGGTCCTGGAGCGTGCACCGGTTGCAGACGCCAATGCGCGCCAGGAACGCGCTCAGTACGGACAGTGGATGGCTGCGGCGGAATCGCAGGCTTATTACCAGTTCCTCAAGGAACAGTACAAAGTCAAGATCAAGGCAGCTGCTCCAAATTCTGCCGCTGCAGTGGCGCAATAAGCGCCAATAACGGTTATAATTTTGCCTCTACGGTGGCTGTAGCTCAGTTGGTAGAGTCCAGGATTGTGATTCCTGTTGTCGTGGGTTCGAGCCCCATCAGCCACCCCAGGTAAAAATTGAAAACCCTGCTATTGAATAGATAGCAGGGTTTTTTGTTTTTGACGCTAGATATGTGTAATTTGTATTCACCTCATTTATCTTTGATAAAAGCTTGCCAACTCACCCATTCAGGTGAGTCTTCCATAGATTGCGGACTGGAATGAGGGGGTAATAGAAGCAGATTAGTCCGAATGGACTATTGAATGGTCGTGCAGTACTAAGAAGAATAGCCCTGTGATATTTCCACAAACCACTTAGGGGCATCTATATGAAAATTTCGAAATTGCTACTTGGCCTTTTGGCTGCCGCATCTTTTGCATCTGCGCATGCTGGTTACACCGACACGGTGCAGAACGGCTCTACCGGTCTGTCGGCTGGCCCAACGTACTTCGTCAATACGGATGCGAACAAGTACAGTTCTCCGTATTACCGCGGGTATGGTCAGGATTGGGGCTGGCAGCACAATGCCATTGGGACTTCGTTTTCATCAGCTAGCCTGAATATCAGTGCTTTTGATGTGGACGCACCTTCAGAAGTTGACAATATTTACGCCAAGGACGAAGGCGTTTGGACATTGCTGGGTAGTTTGGCTGGAAATAATGGTGCATGGGCCTTTACTAACTTCACTTTGGGTAGCAATTTCTTCGATGAAATTGCTACCGGGCTGGAAGTGAAGATGGAAATTAGCCGTGGTGCCAGTACTGGCTGGATTGTGACACTTGCCAAGTCCAGCCTGTCTGTGGACGGAGGTGGTCTGCCACCACCCATCCCCACTGCAGTTCCTGAACCCGAAACCTATGCCTTGATGCTGGCAGGTCTTGGTCTGATGGGTGCCGTTGTGCGCCGCCGCAAGAGCAAGCAAGCGTAATTGACAACTGATGGTTGAATGAAGAAACGGGGGCCTAGGCCCCCGTTTCTCATTTTGCGATGCTGCGTGCAGACACTAGAAATGGCAGGTGGCCTTTTAGTTCACCATCACCAGTTTGCCCATCACGCCGCGTGACCCCATGTGCGCGTAGGCCGCCTTCAGGTCAGACATGGGCATGGTGCGGTCGATCACGGGCTTGATCTTGCCCTGGCCATACCATTGGGCGAGTTCCATCATCATCGTGGCGTTGGCCTTGGGCTCGCGCTTGGCGAAGTCGCCCCAGAACACGCCGACGATGGATGCTCCCTTGAGCAGCGCCAGGTTGAAGGGCAGGGCCGGGATGGGGCCAGAGGCAAAGCCCACCACCAGGTAGCGTCCACGCCAGGCGATGGAGCGGAAGGCTGGCTCGGCAAAGTCACCGCCCACCGGGTCGTAGATCACGTCGGGCCCCTTGCCGTCGGTCAGGGTCTTGATCGCGTCGCGCAGGTTTTCGGTGGAGTAATTGATGGTGGCATCGGCGCCGATCTTCTTGCAAATGTCGCACTTTTCATCGGTAGAGGCCGCAGCAATCACCCTGGCGCCCATGGCCTTGGCAATCTGAATGGCTGAAGTACCGACACCACCAGCGGCGCCCAGCACCAGCACGGTCTCACCAGCCTTGAGTTGGGCGCGGTCCACCAGCGCGTGGTAGGAGGTGGCGTAGATCATGATGAAGGCCGCGGCATCCACCATCGGGAAGCCTGGCGGCAGCGGCATGCACAGCGCGGCGGGTGCCAGTGTATGGGTGCCAAAGCCGCCGGTGCCACTCAGGCAGGCCACGGCCTGGCCCACTTTGAGGTGGGTCACGCCTTCGCCCACGGCCTGCACGATGCCAGCGTATTCCGAACCCGGCACAAAGGGCAGGGCCGGCTTCATCTGGTACTTGTTCTGCACAATAAGGATGTCCGGGAAATTCAGGCTGGCGGCCTTGATTTCGATGAGCACTTCACCTGCCTTGGGGCTGGGTGTGGGCAGTTCTTTCCAGTTGAGGGCGTCGATACCAGTAGGGTTTTCGCAAAGCCAGGCATGCATGTGGGGTCTCCAAAAATAGTGCGGCCATCATAGGCGGGCGCGGCATTTTCGCGCTAAGGCCATTGTCTCTTGCGTGACCGGCAGGGGCCTCCACCTACAATCAGCACTTACCCGCAATGACCATGAAAATACTCATCTCCAACGACGACGGCTACCAGGCGCCAGGCATTGTGGCACTGTATGAAGCTCTCAAAGACATTGCCGAAGTGGAGGTGATCGCCCCCGAGCAGAACAACAGTGCCAAGTCCAATGCGCTGACGCTGCATTCGCCGCTGTATGTACACAAAGCTTCCAATGGATTCCGCTATGTCAACGGTACCCCCGCGGACTGTGTGCACATTGCGCTGACCGGGCTGCTGGACTACCGGCCCGATCTGGTGGTTTCGGGCATCAATAACGGTGCCAACATGGGCGATGACACCATTTACTCCGGTACGGTGGGTGCTGCCATGGAAGGTTATCTTTTTGGCATCCCGGCCATTGCTTTCTCACAGGTGGAGAAAGACTGGCACGAACTGGAGTCCGCCGCCCGAAAAGCCCGCGAACTGGTGCAGGGAATGCTGCAGCAGCAACTGGTGGGGCAGACCCCCTGGCTACTCAATGTCAATATTCCCAATCGGCCTTATGCCGATATCAAGAGCATGAAGCTGTGCCGTCTGGGTAGACGCCACGCCGCCGAGAAGGTGATCAAGCAGCAGAGTCCACGGGGCGAAACCATGTACTGGATTGGTGCAGCTGGCGCAGTGATGGACGATGCGGATGGCACCGATTTCCACGCCACGGCACAGGGACACATGGCCATGACGCCACTGAAAGTGGATCTGACGGACCACGAAGCGCTGCGTTACTGGGCGCAAACCGCCTCGCGTCTCTCGGCCCTTCCATCCTCAGCTGCCGCATGAAGCAGCGGCCAGCATTTCCCGCAAAGCTCGACACCGCAGTTCGCGCACGCACGGGTGCACAGGGGGCGACTGTTGCGCCATCTGCCAGCATGGCCCGTGTGCCAGCGGTGCCCCAACCCCAGGGCCTGGGCATGGACTCGACAGCCGTGCGCATGAACATGGTGCAGAAGCTCAGAGGGCAGGGTATTACTGACGCGGCAGTTCTTGCGGCGATGGGCGCGATCGAGCGCCACCGCTTTGTCGACAGCGGGCTGGTCAACCAGGCCTATGAAGACACCAGCCTGCCCATCGGGCTGGGGCAGACAATTTCCAAACCGGGTGTGGTTTCGCGTATGGCCGAGCTGATGCGCAATGGTGCCTCTGGAAAAATCGGCAGGGTGCTGGAGATCGGTACCGGGTGCGGATACCAGGCCGCCGTGCTGAGCCTGCTGGCCACCGAGGTATACAGCATCGAGCGCCTACGCGGACTGCACGACAAGGCACGCGACAACCTGCGCCACCTGCGCCTGCCCAATGTGCATCTGCTGTTTGGCGATGGCATGGAAGGCTATGCCAAGGGCGCACCCTACGCCGCCATCATTGCGGCCGCGGGCGGGGAAGCGGTGCCGCAGGCCTGGGTGGAGCAATTGGCGGTCGGCGGGCGCCTGGTGGCGCCGGTGGTGACGGGTACAGGCAAGGGCAGCGCCCAGGCGCTGCTGGTGCTGGACAAGACGCCCCAGGGCGTGCGGCAGACCCTGCTGGAGCCTGTCCACTTTGTCCCTCTAAAATCGGGCGTTGCCTGAAGGAAAGTGTTTATGTCTGGTTTGTTGCGTCGTGGTTCCTGTTTGTTGGCAGTTGGTGGAGCACTCCTGTTGGTGGGATGTGGATCCAAGTCGCTCAATCGTGCGCCGGTGGAAGACCGGGGTAACGCCGTTGGCGCGCCTGCCAGCCCGGATACACGTCCCCAGGTCGCACGGCAGTTGCCCGGGTTCGAGAATGCGGGCAAGCCCGGGTACTACACCGTCAAGCCGGGTGACACCCTGATCCGCATCGGCCTGGAGACAGGCCAGAGCCACAAGGATATTTCGCGCTGGAATGCCCTGGAGAATCCCAACCGTATTGAGGTCGGACAGGTGATTCGGGTCGCTCCTCCCGTCGCTGAAACGGCCGCGGTAGTCGCCCGGCCGATCTCCAGCGGTACCGTGGTTTCCACGGCCATTCCGGCAGGTGCTCCTGCCAAGGCGGCATCGGCTGCAGCCAGCGCGCCTGTTGCGCCCGCGCCAGTGGCCGCTGCAAGCCATGCGACCGGTGAAGACGATCTGGGCTGGATTTGGCCTGGCAATGGCCAGGTGCTGGCGGGCTTTGACGAAGTCAAGAACAAGGGCGTGGACATCGGTGGCGCCTTGGGTGACCCGGTGCTGGCGGCCGCCGAGGGCAAGGTGGTGTACGCAGGTTCCGGTCTGCGTGGCTATGGCAACCTGATCATCCTCAAGCACAACAACACCTACCTGACCGCGTACGCGCACAACAAGTCCCTGCTGGTCAAGGAAGACCAGACCGTCAAGAAGGGGCAGAAGATTGCCGAGATGGGCGACAGCGATGCGGATCGCGTCAAGCTGCACTTCGAGGTGCGGCGCCAGGGCAAGCCGGTCGACCCCTCCAAGTACCTGCCCGCCAGGTGATGGCCTGACACCATGGCCAAATCCCGCAAAACTGGAGACCAGGGCCTGGTGGCCGCTCCAGCCGTGGTGCGGGAAGAATTTGAGGAAAATACGGCTCTAGCCCCCGTAGAACATGCGCAGGATGCTATTGAAATAGTAGCGCCTGCAGTGCTGGATGTACTGGCCCGTGACGCCAGGGCGGGCGACGAATCTGCAGACTCGTTGGCCCTGTACCTGCGCGGCGTGCGCCGCACCGAACTGTTCACCCCGGAAGAAGAATTCGCCTGCGCCACACGTGCCAGGGCGGGCGACTTTGCGGCCCGCCAGAGCATGATTGAGCACAACCTGCGTCTGGTGATCAGCATTGCCAAAGGCTATATGGGGCGCGGCGTCCCCATGGCGGACCTGATCGAGGAAGGCAACCTGGGGCTGATGCACGCCATCGACAAGTTTGAGCCTGAGCGCGGGTTTCGTTTTTCCACGTACGCCACCTGGTGGATTCGTCAGTCCGTCGACAAGGCGCTGATGTACCAGGGGCGGGCGGTGCGTCTGCCGGTCAATGTGGTGCGGGAAGTGCAGCAGGTGCTGCGTGCACGGCGCATGCTGGAGAACGATGCGGTGCTGGTGGCGCAACGCCCGGAAGGTATCCGCGCGGAAGACATAGGAGCACTGCTGGGCAGGCCGGCTACGGAAGTGGCGGAACTGCTGGTCATGGCCGAAGCGCCACGCTCCCTCGACGCCGCGATCGACTCTGCCGACGACGAACGCACGCTGGGCGACAGTCTGGTGGACAGCCTGGCACTCGACCCCGAAGACGTCACGCAGGGGCATGAGGTGGACCACCTGCTCGACACCTGGGTGGCCACGCTGTCGGGGCGGGAACGCGAAGTGCTCGAAGGGCGCTTTGGCCTGCATGGCCGCGAGCCCGAGACGCTGGAGGTGCTGAGTATCCGGCTGGGCCTGACCCGCGAACGGGTGCGCCAGCTGCAGAACGAAGCCCTGTTCAAACTCAAGCGCTACATCAGCCGCCGCGGCATCCACCGCGATGCTTTGTTGTAGACGCGTCAGAGGACTTTAGAAGCCCGAGAGTGGAGCCCAGTCGCTCATGCGCTGTGTCATGGCCTGGGCCGGCATGGCTTTGGCAAACAGCCAGCCCTGGTAGGCTTCACAGCCGTATTGGCGCAAAAAGGCCAATTGGGCATCGGTTTCCACGCCCTCGGCGACCAGCGTCAGGCCCAGGCTGTGGGCCAGCGCAATGATGGCGCGCGAGATGGCAACGTCATTGCCGTCGTGCGGAATGCCGTCCATGAAACTCTTGTCGATCTTGAGTTTGCTCACGGGCAGTGTCTTGAGGTAGGCCAGGGACGAATAGCCTGTACCAAAGTCGTCCAGCGCCACGCTGCATCCCAGTGCCACCAGCGCTTCGAGCTGCTTGCGTGCCTGCTCGGGTTGTGTCATGGCCATGGACTCGGTGATCTCGATGTCCAGCCATTGCGCCTGCGCTCCGGTGCGTTCGAGTACCGCACGGACCTTGTCGGCGAGATCGAAGCGCCGGAATTGTTGGGCCGAGAAGTTGACCGCCACGCGCACTGGCAGGCCGATACGTGTCCAGGTTGCGATTTGACGACAGGCCGTTTCCAGCACCCAGTCGCCCAGAGGAAGAATCAGGCCTGTAGCCTCCGCCACGGGGATGAACCGTGAGGGGGCAACATCACCAAGCACGGGGTCTTGCCAGCGCAACAGGGCTTCGGCGCCGGTGACGTTGCCGCTTTCCACATTCACCTGGGGCTGGTAGTGCAACTCCAGCGCGCCCGTGGCAAGGGCTTCCTTCAGACGGGTGTGCAGAAGCATGTCTTCGTGGACACGCACATCCATATTCTGGGAGTAGCAGGCATAGGTACCCCGGCCGGCCTGTTTGGCCTGGTACATCGCCAGGTCGGCGTACCGCAGCAAGGTGTCGCCATCCTGTGCATCGTCCGGGAAGAAGGACAAGCCGACACTGCCGCCCGAATACACATCGTGTCCCTGCAACACATACGCCTCCTGCAGGGCTGCGAGTACCTTGGTTGCCACACTGACGGCTTCGTCGGCATCGGCAAGTTCGGTGAGCAGAACCGCAAATTCGTCACCTCCGAGGCGTGCCAGCAGGTCGCTCTCGCGCAGTGTGCTGCGCATGCGGTTGCCTGCCTGCACCAGCAGGGCGTCTCCCGCGGCGTGCCCGAAGCTGTCGTTGATGGTCTTGAAGTAGTCCAGGTCCAGCAACAGAACCGCAACCCTTTGGCGATTGCGCCCGGCGTGGGCGAGTGCCTGGTTGAGCTGAAGCTGGTACATCCAGCGGTTGGGCAGGCCGGTCAACTCGTCGTGTGTGGCCTTGTGTCGCAGCGACTCTTCAAACTTCTTGCGTTCAGTCAGATCGCGGATATAGGCAATGGCGTGGTTCTGGCCATTTTCTATCCACTTGCCCAGAGAGATATCTACCGGCAGCATGCTGCCGTCTTTGCGCATCAGCTTCAGGTCCATATTGCCCATGGCGCGCGGATGGGGATTGACGAAGAAGTCTCGGACCGAATTGCCGTGGCTCGCGCGCAGGTGCTGCGGCAGGAATATGTCCACATTCTTGCCCAGCAACTGTTCCGGACGGTAGCCGGACAGCGTTTCCATCGCCGGATTGGCCGTGAGAATGCGACCGCTGTCGTCCACCCACAAGACCCCGTCCGGTGCGGCACTGAGTGTCACGTTCTCGCGCAGGTGCTGTCGGTGGATATGCTCCAGCGGGCGGCGCATGGCCTCATGGAATGTGGCATGGAACAGGTAGAGGTAGG
>CAUJJV010000108.1 GCA_963205375.1 Pseudomonadota bacterium | reverse complement strand
GCCCGGGCAAGGTATTTGCCTTCCAGGGAGGATTCCAGGAGTTTGCCGTCGGGATCAGAGTTCAAAATGGTGGCCGGTAAAGGGAAACCCACCATGATATGCAAGATGCGGGACAATTGCAGCCTGCCGCCCGCCGCGGCGCTTAAATTCCTTCCCGTGAGCTGTTAACTTGACCTCTTCCCCTGAACCCGCGCGTCCCTCGACCGCCATGACCCCGCTGGAGCGGCGCGCCAGCCTGTCACTGGCCGCCATTTTTGCCTTGCGCATGCTGGGCCTGTTTCTGGTGCTGCCGGTGTTTGCCCTCGAAGCGGCCCGCTACCCCGGTGGCGATGACCCCTCCATGGTGGGTTTGGCGATGGGTATTTACGGCCTGACACAGGGTTTTCTGCAGATCCCGTTCGGCATGGCCTCGGACCGGTTCGGGCGCAAGCGCGTGATCGTGCTGGGGCTGCTGGTGTTTGCGGCGGGCAGTCTGATTGCGGCGTTCGCTACCAGCCTGACCTGGCTGCTCATCGGGCGGTCGGTGCAGGGCGCCGGGGCGGTGTCGGCGGCGGTGACTGCATTGCTGGCTGACCAGACACGTGACGAGGTGCGCACCAAGGCCATGGCACTGGTGGGGGCCAGCATCGCGCTGATGTTTGCCCTGTCTCTGGTGGTGGCTCCCGTCCTGGTGAGCCATATTGGCCTGAGCGGCCTGTTTGCCATGACCTGCATTCTGGCGCTGGCGGGCACGGCGGTGGTCATCTGGGTGGTGCCGCAGGAACCTGTGCAGCACAAGGATGTGCCGCGGGGGCGTCTGTCGGAAGTGCTTACCCACGCGGCGTTGCTGCGGCTGGACTTTGGCGTGTTTGTGTTGCACGCGGTGCAGCTGGCCATGTGGGTGGCCATTCCTGCCTTGCTGGTGCAGGCCGGTCTGGACAAGGCGCAACACTGGTGGGTGTATCTGCCGGCGGTGCTGGCTTCCTTTGTGGTGATGGGCGGGACCCTGTTTCCGCTGGAAAAGCGGGGCTATCTGCGTGCGGTGTTTCTGGGAGCGATTGGCCTGATCGGTCTGGTGCAACTGGGCTTGCTGTGGGTGGCGTCCGCCGGTCCCAGCATTGCCATGCTGGCGTTCTTGCTGTTCGTATTTTTCTGCGGGTTCAATGTGCTGGAGGCCAGCCAGCCCAGCCTTGCATCCCGCGTGGCACCGGCCCATGCCCGGGGTGCGGCGCTGGGGGTGTACAACACGCTGCAGTCGCTGGGTTTCTTTGTCGGCGGCGCCGTGGGCGGCTGGCTGATCAAGAACACGGGTCTGCACGGATTGTTCGTGGCCTGCAGTGTGGGCATGGTGCTGTGGCTGGCGGTGGCCTGGCCCATGCAGGCGCCGTCCAGGGCGTCTGGCAACACGCCATAATCACCCTAAATTATTGTGAATCTGGAGTAATTGCTTATGGCATCCGTCAACAAAGTCATCCTGGTCGGCAACTGCGGCCGTGACCCCGAAATCCGCTACCTGCCCTCGGGCCAGGCCGTTGCCAACGTGAGTGTGGCCACCAGCAGCCGCCGCAAGGACCGCAATACTGGCGAGACCGTGGAAGACACCCAATGGCACCGCGTCACGTTTTACGATCGCCTGGCCGAAATCGCCGGTGAATATGTCAAGAAAGGCCGTCCCATTTACGTGGAAGGTCGCCTGAAGTACGGCAAGTACACCGACCAGTCTGGCGTGGAAAAGAACACCGTGGACATCGTCGCTACGGAATTGCAGCTCCTGGGTGGTCGTGAAGGCATGGGCGGCCCGAGTGAGGGCGATGAGGGGGGTGGTGCTCCCGCACCCCGCCGCATGGCGCCTTCTGCTCCCCCGCGTGCACCCGCACCGGCACCCCGACAGGCCCCCGCACCACGGCCGGCCAGTGGCTTTGATGACATGGATGACGATATTCCGTTTTAGACCCGAGTCAGCTTCGGCTTGGACAGAAAAAAGCGACCGCATGCGGTCGCTTTTTCATTGGAGCCCAGGCCCAGGGTTAGAACGTGCGCCCCTTGGTGACGGTCTCACGCAGGATCTTCCAGTTGTTGTCGATTTGCTCCAGGGAAAGGGTCTTTTCCACAGTGTCCCGGTAGTCCACCGAACCGTACTCCTGCTTGAAGGCCACTTCTGCGGTCTTTCCGTCGCAGGACAGCGGCTTGATGTCGCTGATGACTGCCTTGATATCGCCCTGTTTGTTAATGCGCTTCTTGCGCAGCGACTCCCATGCACTGCGGCTCATACCCAGCGCAGGAGTGAATTTGTCGGCGTAATAGCCCAGGTAACTGGTGAGCTGTTTGCCATTCCAGGCAGAAATCCAGCCATCTACCCATTGGGGCAGTTGGGTGCAAGGGGCTGGGGGCGGTGGCGTTACGACCACGGGGGATGTCAGAGGCACAGGCGCAGGCTGCGCGATCGGGTCCGGCTCCACGACAGGTCTGGCTTCCACGGTGCGATCCAGCACCGGAACAACAGGCATGAAGTTGCTGCACTGCATCAGCCCGTCTTCCTCTTCGGCGCCGCCGGACGGATCAGGTTCAGACACAGGCATGGCCTGCAATTTGAGCGCACTCAGCAGCGAGCCATTGGTCGCCAGCAGGCGAACTTCGGCGAGCTTCTGGTCGTATTCGGCGTTGGCCAGCGCCCTGCGCGCCTGGTACAACTCGTTCTCGGTGTCCAGCAGATCCAGGAGAGAGCGCTGCCCAATGTCAAATTGCTGCTGGTAGGCTTGGCGGGCTTTGGAGGTGGACAGCTCATGCTGGGCCAACAGCTGGATTTGATTCGCCAGGCGCGTGGAGTCGTTGTAGGCGATCTGTCCGGTCTGCCAGAGGTCCCGGCATGTTTTGTCGCGGAGATCGAAGGCACTGTCGAGCTTGTGCAGGTACTGTTTGATCTTCGCCTTGTCGGCTCCGCCACGGTACAGGTTGTAGTTCAGCACCAGTTCCAGCGCCGAGTCACGGTAGTCGCCGGTCACACCACTCTGGTTGGTTTCATAACTCTGGCGCGCACGCAGTTCGACGGTGGGGGCATAAGCCGAACGCCTGAAAGCGGCATCCGCCCGGTAGGCGCGTATGGTGGACACCGCACCCAAAAAGTCCGGGTTCTTTTTGACCGCATCTGTCAGGAACGTGGCGCCAGAAGTGACACCCGCCTTGAGCGGGTCGGCCGGAGCCAGTGAGGTTGCAGGCAGGTCACCCACGAGCCGTTGGTAACGCGCAGAGACGTCATGCAGATTGCTTGCTTCGGTCAGCCAGTTGGATTCAGCCAGCGCCAGTCGGCCAGACGCCTGCTCCAGGTCGACCCTGCGCCCTACACCGGCTTTGGTTTTCTGCTCAAGGCGGTTGTGGACTTCCAGGTGGGTGCTGTAGTTGCTGGCTGCCAGGGTCAGCAGGTCGCGGTAGCGCAGAACGTCCAGGTACGCGCGGGCAGTCTCCAGTCCGGTCTGGTTGCTGGCAGACAGCAGCTCATAGTAGGCAGTTTGCTGGCTGTAGCTCAGTCGGCGTACCTCGTTGCGCGTTGCGAAACCGTCAAACAGAACCTGCCGTAGCTGGATGGAGGCCCGGTTTCCAGAGTAGCCCAGTGTGGACGCCAGCGAAGGGCGCAGTGTGTTGTAGGTGCCAGTGGCGGCTTCCAGGTCAACCCGAGGGAACCACGCACCTTCGGCTGATTTGCGTTCTTCCTGGGCTGCTTCGAGATTGTGGAAGCGGTATTTGACTTCCGGATTTTGCAAAATGGCCCGTTCGACGGCGCCTTTGAGCGTGGTTGGGGTTTGGGCGCATGCCAGGGCACATCCCAAAGCAGTTGCCGTGAGCGCAAGAAATTTGCCTGCAGTCTTCAATCGAGTCATGTCTTGTCCCTGTAAGCGTTTTTTTGCAGTGTGCCAAGTGCGCCTGCATGCGCCAAAGGCTGTGCTAACCTCTACCGAAAGGTAATAACCTGGCATTGTCGCTTGATTTGGCGCGGGACAGGCTTACACAACGGTACAAAACCCTCAGGCGCAGTGCGACCCATTTCACGCAAATGGTGAAAGCTTCGCCGGGTTGCTTTTCAACACCTTTCACGGCGCAGTCAATTTGCCCAGTTTAAGGATCTCCCCAATTCGTCGCCCGGTCTTCGGGCTGCTGGTGTGTGCGTTCGCGTTCTGGATGATTGCGGCTGCCTACGGCGGCGCCGATTTTGACCGGTTGCTGGTTTCACTCACGCAGCGTTGGGGGGGCGGGGCGGCAACCAAGTTCACTGCATGGCGGGCCATGGTGGTTGGCGCGGCTACGGCGACCGATGCCGACAGAATCAAGCGCGCCAATGATTTTTTCAATCGTCAAATGCAGTTTGGTGACGACAGTGCAATTTGGGGCCAGGTGGATTTTTGGGCCACTCCCATGGAAAGTTTGGGCAAGGGTGCTGGTGACTGTGAAGACTTTGCCATTGCCAAATATTTCACATTGAAGGAAATGGGTGTTGCTTCAGAAAAGCTGCGCCTGATTTATGTACGGGCCAAGACCGGCACTTCGGATGTTGCACAGAGTCAGGCACATATGGTGCTGGCGTATTACGCGCAACCCGACGCCGAGCCTCTGGTGCTGGATAACCTGATAGGGGAAATCCGCCCTGCCTCACGGAGGCTGGACCTGGTGCCTGTCTTCAGCTTTAACAGCGAAGGGGTGTACACCGGAACGCCGGGCAAAGAGGGCGCCGTCTCGGTGGGCGTGGGGCGTCTGTCGCGTTGGGAAGATTTGCTCAAGCGCGCACGCCTGGAAGGATTTGAATGAACCGCAGTTATGTGAGGAATTGACATATGTCCATGTACCGTCAACTATGGTTAGCCATCATGGTCAGCACGCTGCTGGCGCTGGCCGGAAGCATGCTGGCGTCGATGTTCAGTGCGCGCAGTTATCTCGAGTCTCAGCTGGCCATCAAGAACACGGATAACGCAACCGCATTGGCACTCTCCCTAAGCCAGAGCAATCCCGATCCGGTCATGGTGGAGTTGGTCGTTACCTCGTTGTTTGATCGGGGGCACTATGAAATGATTCGTGTCACGGACCCCAGCGGCGCGACCTTGGTGGAGCGGATCGCTTCCGATAACGAATGGGATGCGCCACACTGGTTTGTTCGACTGCTTCCCATCAAAGCCGAAGCTGGGCGGGCCCAGATCAGCAATGGCTGGAAACAGTTTGGTACGGTGACACTGGTGAGCCACAGCCGTTTTGCCTATGGCGCGCTGTGGAAGAGTGCTTATGAAATGGCATTGGCATTGGCTATTGCTGGGTTGGTCGGTGGTTATCTCGGGTCGCTGGTGTTGCGCCGGCTCAAAGGGCCACTGGATGCCGTGATTGAACAGGCAAAGGCCATTACGCTGCGCCGGTTTGTGACAATTGACGAGCCCAAGGTGCCCGAACTGCGCCAGCTGGCTGTAGCGATGAATGCCACGGTGGGGCGATTGAAGTCCATGTTTGACGAAGAGGCCGACCGGCTGGATGCCGTGCGGCGCGAGGCCAACTGCGATGCGTTGACCGGTTTGGCCAATCGCAGCTATTTCATGGCCCGTTTGCGTGAAACCGTTGCGGCAGATGATTCCAGCGGTGGGGCAGTATTTATTGCGCGATTGGCGAATTTGGCGACGGTCAATCAAACGTTGGGGCGAGATGCGACCGACGAGTTACTTCGCGCATACGGCGAGGCTTTGGCAGAAGTGGCACGCAAGTACCCGGAGGGGTTGGCGGCGAGGCTCAATGGTGCAGACTTTGCACTGTTGGTCCCTGCGCTGGCGAGCCCGCAGGAAACTGCCCATCAGTTGTTGCAGTCCCTGGTCCAGGTTGCGTCGGCCTACTTGCCAGAGTATCCGAGTACCTGGCTCGGGTGCGGCCATTTTCCGCGGGGCGTCGAAACCGCGGCCATTCTGGCCCAGGTGGATGCCGCGCTTGCCGCAGTGGAGGCCGAGGGACGCAATGGGATGCGACTTGTTGATATGCGTCAGGGAGACGAGGCACCTCGAAGTTCGGAAGAATGGAGCAACATCATCCGCCGCGCCCTGGAGCAGCGGTGGGTGCGGTTGGTTTCTTTCCCCGTGGCATCGCTCGATGGAGGTCTTATCCATCGGGAGTGTCCGCTGAGGTTGATGTTCGACCCCAGTGGTGAATGGCAGCCCGCCGGCCGCTTTTTGCCTGTCGCCGAACGTCTGCGCCTGACGCCACAACTGGATTTGGCTGCAGTTGCGCTGGGGCTGGATGAACTGGAAGCCAAACCTGCTTTGCCCGGGCTTGCCATCAATCTCTCCGCCAGCTCACTGGAGTTGACGGAGTTCCGTACGGAATTGAGGCAGTTACTCAAACGCCGTTCGGGTACCAGCCGCCTTTGGCTTGAGGTGGCCGAGTCCGGGGTGCTGGCCCATTTCGCGGCTTTCCGGGAGCTCTGTAGTGAGTTGCGGGATGTCGGCTGCAAATTGGGCGTGGAGCATTTTGGGCGCCAGTTCAGCGAAATTGGCCGCCTCCATGATCTGGGGCTCGACTATCTGAAGGTCGACGGCAGCTTCATTCGGGGACTGGATCAGAACATTGGAAATCAGACTTTTCTGAAAGGACTTTCAACCATTGCGCACGGAATCGGTTTGCAGGTGATCGCTGAAGGAGTCACTAGCGCGGCAGAGTTGCAGGCATTGGGGCTCTTGGGGTTCGATGGCTCGACGGGTCCCGCTGTACAAGACCCGTCGTGACACCGACGTCGCGGATTTAGTCCACCACCAGGCTTCCGTTCGCCAGCAGACGCTGAATCAGGTCGGTCTCATTGCCGGCAACGGCGCCCGTGGCAGTGTACAGATTGACGCCGGTCAGAACGATACGCTGGTCTTCTGCTGCGGCACTGTAGGTGCCACCGCTGAAGCCGCCAGTTGAGCTGATCCTGATTTCAGTGTTGGCACCGTTGATATTGATGTCGAGGTAATTCAACAAGTTGCCAATATTAGGTACGCTGCCCGTGTTCAATTCGGTCGAGGCCTCTCCCGAGAGCAGGTCGCGCAAATCCAGCGCGTCGGTTCTTGCCACTGTGCCTGTCGCGTTGCCGGTGTAAACAAAATCAGTGATGGTGTCCACGGCTGGGCTGCCTGCAGTACCTTTGTCCACCAGATTCCATTCGAAAATGTCGTTGTTGAGTCCGCCGGTTAGCGTGTCATTGCCCATGCCGCCAAGCAGTCGGTCGTCACCAGCCAAACCGCTCAATGCGTTGTCGCCGTCATTGCCCGTGAGTCGATTGGCGGATGCATTGCCTGTGCCATTGACGTTGGCGGTCCCATTGATCAGCAGGTTCTCGAAATTTGAGCCCAAAGTGAAGTTGATGGGAGCGAAGGTGGCCGCAATTTCTATCGTGTCGGTGCCTTCTCCGGCGTTTTCAGTCATGACATCGCTGGCACTGTCGATTCTGTAGATGTCGTCGCCCAAGCCTCCAACCAATACGTCTGCATCGGCTCCACCGTCCAGAATGTCATTGCCATCGCCACCATTCAGGGTGTCGCTTCCGGCACCGCCTTCGAGGTAGTCTGCCCCCCCGTATCCGTACATGACGTCATCACCAGCAAAACCCTGGCCGTAGTCACGTCCGGCGTTGCCAATCAGCGTATTGCCAGTGGCGTCGCCATCCAGGATGGCGCCTGTTCGTATCTCGTAAGACTGGTTGGTCGATGTCTCGACAATGTCTTGTACGCGGGTATCCGTCAGCGCTGGGGCTGTACCGTTGGAGAAAAAGGCAACACTGTCCAGTGAAAACGGCACCCAAGTGGCGCTGCTTGATGGTTTGAACTCAAACTGCAAGTTGGCGTTTCCACCCTGTTCCCAATACAGCAGCTCAATGGATGTCAGTCCGGCAATCGATTCGCTGACCTCCACATTGTTGTAAGTGCGCGTGGTTGGGGGCTGATTGCCATCAAACTCCAGCAACGTTTCGCCACCCACTTTGAGCCTGAAGCCGTCGTCTGCACGTACCCGGAAATCGTAATTTCCGCGTTCCAAGTAAACGAATCCGGACATGCGCATGATGGCATCGGTCGTTTTCCCCAATCCGGTATTGACACCCACTGTTGTGCCGCCAGTGGGAGCACCAGTTTGCACAATGGCGGTGTAAGCGTCTTGGTCCAGGAAATTGCCCAGTGCACGGGCGGTACTGCCGACGACGGAGTCTTTTGGTAGCAGACCATCGCCTGCTGCCTGGGCCTCGTTACCGCCCAGGTTGCCCGATACCACTGGCGTCGTTCCGTAGTTCAAGGTGCGGACAAAGAACTTCACATCAGCCGCATCGGCCACGGTAGCCTGGCTGGTACCTACGATATTTGCGCTGCCGCCCATGGCGGCATTGCGGCTGTTGATGATCAGGCTGATGTCTTCGACAGACTCCAGGTTCGCGGAGGTGCCCAATGTGGTGGCTGTTCCATCATCGGCATGAACACGATTGCCCGCTACAACGGTGTCGTTATATCCGTAGTATTCGCCACTCAAACCGGATGTGGAAATAGCCTGTAAATCGGGCGTATGGGCTGTGAAGTCGTAGGAGCCGGTTACCTTGATTGCTATGGTTGCAGTATCAAAACCGCCATTGCCGTCAGAAACCATATAGGTAAATACGTCATTGGCTATTTGACCAGAGGTCAGGTTCTGTGTGGCTCCGCGGGTGTTGTCCAGGGTGTAGGTGTAGCTGCCATCTGCAGCAATTTGCAGGTAGCCGTAGATACCACTGACTACCGTTGGGGCGCCCAATGGCGTGGTGCCGGTGGGAGTGCCGGTTCCAGCAATAACACCGGTGACTTGTAGTGTGCTGCCCTCCGCATCCGTATCTGCCACGTTGCCACTGCCACCGGTGATGGCGTTACCTGTCAGTGTTGTGACTGCAGTGTCTTCGTAGAGGCTTGCGACAGGCGCATCATTCTTGGCGTCCGGCGGGTTGTGGAAAGTAATGGTGTTGACCGCAACGTTGCTAGTGCTGGTTCCATCACTCACCACGACGTTGATCACTCGCGATACTGCGCTGGGGTTCGCGCTGTTGTTGTCAAAGGTGATGGCCTGAATGGCAGTTTGGTACTGGGCCAAGGTGCCAGTTCCACTCAGCGTAATGACACCCGTTGCGGCGTTGTAGGCGCTGGCCGAAATGCCGCTGGGCAGAGTGCCGGACGCCAGGAAGTCGCTGGCCTGCGCATTGGTGAGCGTGACAGTGGCGCTGGTGATGGCGGTTGAGTCGATATCGCCAATGCTGATATCGGTGTCCGCAATCGACACAGGTGTGCCTGTAACGGTACTGAAGTAGCTGGTGTATCCGGTTCCCGAGGCAGATGCATCCAGATCAATCGTCGGTGCAGCGTTGACGGCAACGGGGTTGATCGTTGTCGTCGCCGTATTGCTGGTCAAGCCATTCGTGACCACAACACTGACGGACCGGGCCGCTGTGCTGGAGGAACTGGTGTCGAAGCTGATGGCACGAATCGCAGTTTGATATTCGGACAAGGTGGCCGTCCCGCTCAGCGTGATGACACCCGTTGTGGCGTTGTACGAGCTTGCAGTGATTCCACTGGGTAACACTCCGGAGGTCAATACGTCGGTTGCCTGGCGGTTGGTGGTGCTCAGCGTAATGGTCGCCCCGCTGATGAAGGTGGTGTCCGCATCCGAAATGCTGATGTCCGAGTCGGCAATGGAAATGGGGTTGCTGGTGACGGTGCTGAATGTCGTGGCGTACCCGGTGCCTGTAGCGGAGCCATCCAGATCCAGCACGGGCGCATCAGCGACTGACGTTACGGTAATCGTGGAGTTCGCAGTGTTGCTATTACCGATGCCATCATTGACAACGACACTGATGACACGCGCAGCACCTGTATAAGGTGATTCGGACGTGCTTGAATACGTAATGGCTTGAATGGCGGTTTGGTAATTCGCCTTGGTGTCACTTCCAGACAATGTCACTATATTGCCCACAATGGTGGCAGTAATGCCGGGGGGCAAAGTACCCACCGACAGGAGATCTCCTGCGTACGGATTGGTCAGGGTGATGGTTGCACTGACCATGTTCGCCGAATCGGTATCGGCAATCGTAATGTCTGTGTCGGCAATGGATAAGCCCGCTCCATTTTCGGTGTAGGTACGGATGAAACCGGTGCCTGCACCGCTCGCGTCCAGATCGAGTGTTGGTCTTACGGTTGCATCATCGTTCAGGATCGTTCCAACTCCCAAGTTGTCCGCAATGGACGCATTGGTGGCTGCGCTCAAATTCACATTGAATGTTTCATTTGATTCGCTGGTGTTGTTGTTGATGACCGGAACGGTGATGGTTTTTGTGGTTTCGCCAGGTGCAAACGTCAATGTTCCGGAGGTCGCTGTGTAGTCATTGTTTCCGGTAGTCGCCGTTCCATTACTGGTTGCGTAATTGACAGTCACGGTCTGGTAAGACGCTCCCGATAGCGTGACGGTAAACGTTGCAGAACCTGCGTTTTCATAGACAGACACATCGTTGATGCTGATCGTAATGTTGTCGTTGTCGGTGATGGTGCCTGCTGCAGTGACGTCACCAATGGTGAGGTTGTAGGCTTCGCTGGGCTCATCTGCTGTGTCGTTCACCGATGGGACTGTCACAGTGAAGCTGCTGACCCCGGCTGGCACGGTCAATATTCCACCGCTCAGCGTGACGCCACTTGTGAATGTCGGTGTGGTGGAAAAGTCTGCTCCTGCAGTTGCGGTAATGCCAGCCAGGTTGTAGGCCAGGGTGATGGGTGTTCCCGGTGTTGCGCTCAGCGTGACGGTGTGGACTAGGCTGTTGCCTTCCGTCTGCGTGGCTGCCGTCACGCTGCTGACGCCAATCACGGTCACGGTTACGTTCGTAGTTTCTGTTGCCCCACCGCTGGTCACCGTGTAGGTGAATGCAGGCACTGAACCGGTGTAGTTGTTTGAAGGGGTAAATACCAGGTTGCCGGAAACCAATTGGACACTGCCATTGGTGACAGATACGGGAGCGCCACCGTCGGCGATGGCGATGCTGTTGACCGCTGTAATAGTTCGGCCTGCATTCTCGAAAGTGTCATTCCCCAATGCGGTGATGACGATGGGGGAATTTTTGGTCGTAGTAGCGACATCGGCCGTGATATCTGCCACCGGGTTGACGGTGATGGCCACGGTATCTACATCACTAAGCGTGCCATCGCTGGTGGTCAGTGTCAGGCTGGCGGAGCCGTTGTAGTCAGCCGTCGGCGAGAAGCTCAAGCCATTCAGTGCGCCAGTGATCGCGGACGCAGTTCCGGTGATGGTGACCGAGCCGGTCCCGTTGTCGGTGATGGTGGCGCCAG
>CAUJJV010000107.1 GCA_963205375.1 Pseudomonadota bacterium | reverse complement strand
TTTTTTGAAAGAGCGATATGGTTCCCCATCTGGTAACTGCCCTGACCGGCCCCATTAACGAACTCGAACAGCGGGTTCTGGACTCCATGCCAGCCATCGAGCGCTGGTTCCGTCTGGAGTGGATGGAGCACACGCCGCCTTTCTATACCTCGGTAGATGTGCGCAACGCCGGGTTCAAGCTGGCACCGGTGGATACCGATTTTTTCCCGGCTAGCTGGAACAACCTGACGGAATCCATGTTGCCCCTGGCGGTGCAGGCGGCCATGGCCGCGATTGAGAAGATCTGCCCGGAAGCGCGCAATCTGCTGATCGTGCCGGACAACAACCTGCGCAACACGTCATACCTGAGCAATCTGGCGCAGTTGCGGCGGGTGTTCCACATGGCTGGCCTGAATGTGCGCATTGGCTCCATCAGCCCGGATGTCAAGAAAGCCACGACGATTGAACTGCCCGGTGGCGAGACCATCACCCTGGAGCCGGTAGTGCGTACCAAAGGGCGCCTGGGTGTCAAGAACTTCGATCCCTGCACGATTCTCCTCAACACCGATTTGTCCGCAGGGGTGCCCGGCATTCTGGAGGATCTGAATGAGCAATATTTGCTGCCACCGCTGCACGCGAGCTGGACGACCCGGCGCAAGAGCACGCATTTCAAATGCTACGAAGAGGTCAGCAAACGCTTTGGCAAGCTCATCGGGGTCGACCCCTGGCTGATCAACCCGCTGTTCGACAAATGTGGCAGCGTGGACCTGGATACCGAAGCCGGAATGCAGACGCTGGCAACCCACGTCGATGCACTGCTGGGCAAGGTCCGCAAGAAATACAAGGAATACGGCATCAAGGAGAAGCCTTTCGTCATTCTCAAGACCGACGACAGCAGCGACGGCCTGGGCATTACGCTTCGCGATGTGAAAGACCTGGATGCCGTGCGCGCCAAGGGTTCCGCGTTTGGCAGCCTCCAAGGGGTGCGCGAGCTCATCCTGCAAGAGGGCGTACTGACCCGTGAGCGCATGAACGATGCGGTGGCCGAGCCGGTGGTGTACATGATGGACCGCTATGTGGTGGGTGGCTTTTACCGTATCCACGCGGAGCGCGGCGTGGACGAAAATCTCAATGCCCCAGGCTCCAGCTATGTTCCATTGGCTTTTGCCGAGAGTACGCACTTACCTCAACCGGGCGAGCGGCCAGGAGTCAGTGCACCGAACCGGTTCTATATGTACGGTGTGGTCGCGCGCCTGGCCATGCTGGCAGCCAGTTACGAACTGGAAGCGACCGACCCGGACGCTGAGCACTACGACTGATTTTTGGCAAGTACGGTGCCGATCTGGAGTTGCTGCGTTGCAACATAGACGCAGCAACCCAAAAAATTGAGGATCTGTCCTCACGCTGTTGCTGGCGCTGGCGCAAAATGGCGATCCCAGTTGGAACGGACTCCGGCCACGATATGTGGCCGGAATAATGTGTGTCAGCATCTAAATCGTCTCTAGCGGCGCTCACGCTCGGCGCCATCGGCGTGGTCTATGGCGACATTGGTACCAGTGTCCTCTACGCGATGAAGGAAGTGTTCGGGTCGGGCCATGTGCCCTTTACCCGCGACAACGTCTTTGGCATTCTTTCCATCTTCTTCTGGACCCTGACGGTCATCGTTTCCATCAAATATGTGGTGTTGGTGCTGCGGGCCGACAACCACGGCGAAGGTGGCCTGGTGGCTATGCTGGCGCTGGCCTCGCAATCGGTCAAAGATCGGCCGGAACTGCGAAGAGTGCTGCTGCTGGTAGGTATTTTTGGAACCTGTCTGTTTTATGGCGATGGGGTCATCACGCCGGCAATCTCGGTGCTGGGTGCTGTCGAAGGGTTGGAGGTGATCTCGCCCACGTTCAAGAAATTTGTGATCCCCCTGACGCTGGTCATTCTGCTGGCCCTGTTCATGGTCCAGAAGCATGGCACTGCCAGCATGGGCCGGTTCTTCGGCCCCATCATGGTGGTGTGGTTCGCGGTGATTGCCGGTTTGGGCCTCGTCAACATTGCGGCGGACCCGCTCATTCTGGCTGCCATCAGCCCACATTACGCGGTGGGATTCATGTGGGACAACCCGGGCACCACCTTCATCATCCTGGGAGCGGTGGTCCTGTGTGTCACCGGCGGAGAGGCCTTGTATGCGGACATGGGCCACTTTGGCAAGAAGCCCATCCGGGTGGCCTGGTTCATGGTGGCCATGCCCGCGCTGACGCTGAACTATTTTGGCCAGGGGGCCTTGTTGCTGCACAACCCCGCAGCAGTGAAAAATCCGTTCTTCATGATGGCGCCGGACTGGGCCCTCATTCCGCTGGTTGGACTGGCTGCCATGGCCGCCGTGATTGCCTCGCAGGCGCTGATCTCCGGCGCGTTTTCTGTGACCAAGCAGGTGATACAGCTGGGCTATTTGCCGCGCTTGCAGATCCAGCACACCAGCGTGAAAGACACCGGGCAGATCTACCTACCCTTTGTGAACTGGGGCCTGTTTGCCCTGATCGTGGTTGCGGTGGTGATGTTCAAGTCCTCCAGCAACCTGGCTGCGGCCTATGGCATCGCGGTGTGTACGGACATGCTGATCACCACGGTACTGACCTTTTATGTCATCCGTTACAGCTGGAAGTACCCGCTGGCGCTATGCATTGGCGCCACAGGATTCTTCTTTATCGTCGACTTTGCATTCTGGGCGTCCAACCTGCTCAAACTGTTTGAAGGTGGCTGGTTCCCGCTCATGATCGGCGGGGCCATCTTTACCCTGATGCTGACCTGGAAAGATGGCCGACGCCTGCTCAATGAAAAGCTTCGGGCGGACTCGCTGGATCTGCCGAGCTTTCTGGAAGCCGTATTCGTCAGCCCGCCGGCACGCGTTGAGGGCACAGCAGTATTCCTGACGGCAGATGTGGGTACGGTGCCCAATGCGATGCTGCACAACCTCAAACACAACAAGGTTCTGCACGTCAACAACCTGTTCGTCACCGTGCGCAACCATGAGGTGCCCTGGATTGGTCTGGACAAGCGAATCGAGATTGATTCGCTGGGCCACGACTGCTGGCAGGTGGTTATCCATTACGGCTTCAAGAACGACCCGGATGTGCCCAAGGCACTGCAGCAGATCAAGGGGCGGGGCTGCGAACTTGACCCCATGTCCACCAGCTATTTCCTGTCGCGTGACACGGTGGTACCCACCCTGGGCGAAGGCATGGCGCAGTGGCGCGAGAAGCTGTTTGCGCAGATGCACCACAACGCCAGTGGCGCTGCGGACTTCCTGAACCTGCCCAACAACTCGGTGGTGGAGCTCGGCTCCAAGATCGAAATCTAGTAGAAAAACTGCCCATGGATATCCTGTTTGTTGCCGACCCGCTGGAGTCGTTCAAGATCTACAAAGACACCACGTTCTCCATGATGCGTGAGGCCCAGCGCCGCGGCCATCGCATCATTGCGTGTGAGCCCAGGCATCTGATCTGGCAAAAGGGCGGTGTGGTGCGCGCGCATGTGCGCCACATCACGCTGACCGGCCACGAGGAGCGCTGGTTTCACGAAACGCCCATGCCGCCCGAGAGTCGCCTGCAAGCGTTGTATGACTTCGATGCCATCGTCATGCGCAAGGACCCGCCATTTGACAGCGAGTTTTTCTATGCCACGCACCTGCTGGAGCAGGCCGAGCGGGAAGGGGCCAAGGTCTTCAACAAGCCACGCGCTTTGCGCGATCACCCCGAAAAACTGGCCATTCTGGAATTTCCCCAGTTCATTGGCCCGACCCTGGTGACGCGCGATGCGGATGCCGTGCGGGCCTTCCATGCCGAACACCGCGACATCATTCTCAAGCCGCTCGACGGCATGGGTGGCATGGGTATTTTTCGCGTCAAGGACGATGGCCTGAACCTGGGCGGCATCATCGAAACCCTGAACAAGGATGGTGCACAGACCCTGATGGTGCAGAAGTTCCTGCCCGCCATTGCGCAGGGCGATAAACGCGTGCTGGTGATCGGCGGCAAGCCGGTGCCCTTTTGCCTGGCCCGTATTCCGCAGGGCGGGGAGGTGCGTGG
>CAUJJV010000106.1 GCA_963205375.1 Pseudomonadota bacterium | reverse complement strand
TTTGCGCCACTGCAGGAGCGCAACGACGTGCTGCCCTGGTCGCTGCTGACGTCCATCAAGACCAAAACCGAGAAAAACCGCATCCTGCCGGTGTTCACACCGGCCGTGATGGCGCTCAATGCCAAGAGTCAGCGTGTGCAGGGCTTCATGATGCCGCTGGAGCCGGGCGAAAAGCAGAAGCATTTCCTGCTCAGTTCTGTGCCCCTGTCCTGTTCCTTCTGTGTGCCCGGTGGGCCCGAAAGCATGGTCGAGGTCAAGACCAAAACGCCGGTGAAGTATTCGCTGGAAGCCGTGGTCGTGGAAGGCAAGTTCGCGGTGCTGCAGGATGACCCCTACGGGCTGTACTACCGCATCACCGATGCGGTGCCAGTGAAGTAGGTCGCCGGTTTGTTGATGCCTCTGGACCACCCGGTCGTTTCTTCGCTGGTGCCGGTCGTCCTGCTGATCGTGGTGGGGCTGGTGGCCGGGCGGCTGCAGCTCATCCGCCAGGAGGCGGTGCGCGACCTGTCCAATCTGGTGTTTCTGGTGCTGACGCAGGCGCTGCTGTTTCGCACCATGAGCACGGTGCACATCGAGCAACTGGACTTCCGCCCCGTATGGCTGTACTTCGCGGTGGCGGCCGGGTTGTTTACGGTACTGCTGGTGGTGCAGGGGACCAACAGCCGGTCGGCGGTGCTGGCCTTGTCGGGCACGTTCAGCAACACCGTGATGATCGGTATTCCCCTGATCGGTCTGGCCTATGGCAAGGACGCGCTGGTCCTGCTCTTCACACTGATTTCCCTGCATGCCCTGGTGCTGCTGACCATGGCGACGGTGGTGCTGGAATTGTTGCAGGCGCGCGAACAGGTGCAGGCCGGGCTCGCTCCCGAGCGCCATCGCCTGGCCACCATTGGCCTGGCCATCCGCAATGCGGTGGTACACCCGGTGCCCATGCCCATCATCGCCGGGCTGTTGTTTGCCCAGACCGGTTGGACACTGCCTGAGGTGGTGGACCGCCCGCTGCTGTTGCTGGGCAACGCGTTTGGCCCCGTCGCGCTGGTGCTGGTGGGAGTCACGCTGTCGCAGGCGCATGTGGGACGTGAGTTCAAGGGTGCGCTGGCGCTGGCCGGCATCAAGACCCTGCTGCACCCGTTGCTGATGGCCCTGGCCGGATGGGCTGGCGGGCTGCGTGGGCCATCGCTCGTGGTGCTGGTGGTGGCTGCGTCGTTGCCGATCGGTGCCAATGTGTTCCTGTTTTCGCAGCGCTACCAGAAGGCGCAGGACCTGGTGACGGCTGGCGTGGCGGTTTCCACCGTGCTGGCCCTGTTCAGCGTGACGCTGGTGATGACGCTGGTTCCGCTGATCGCGAATTGACCGGTCAGCTTGGGGTAGCCGTCAGGGTGCGAGCCGCTCCCGCAGCCAGCTTCCTTCTTCCTGCAGGCTGTAGCGCAGCCGGTCGTGCAGGCGGCTCTTGCGGCCCTGCCAGAATTCCCAGCGTTCCGGTGTGAGGCGGTAGCCCCCCCAGTGCGGCGGACGCGGTGGGTGCAGCAGAAACTGCGCCGCGTATTTGGCGGCGTTGGTTACCAATACGGTTCTGCCCGGAATGACCTGGCTTTGCGGCGAAGCCCAGGCGCCCACCCGTGAGTCCAGCGGCCGGCTCTGGAAATAGGCGTCGCTTTCTTCGGCACTGACCTTTTCCACCCGGCCTTCAATCCGCACCACCCGCTCCAGTTCCACCCAATGGAATTGCAGCGCGGCAAACGGATTGCCGGCCAGTTCGCGGCCCTTGCGGCTCTCGTAGTTGGTGTACCAGACGATGCCCTGCGCGTCGTAGCCCTTGATCAGCACCACACGGGTGGAGGGGCGCAAGTCGCTGCCAACCGTGGCCACGGTCATGGCGTTGGGTTCGGGTACCTCGCTGTGGATGGCTTCCTTGATCCACTGGTCAAACTGGTTCAGGGGGTCGGGATGCGAGGCGCCTTCGTCCAGTTCGGCGCGTTCGTAGCTCTTGCGAAGGTCTGCGATGGAGGTCATGGGGCAAGTATAGGCATGTCTCTCGGGAGAAACTGCCTTTGGCGCTTGTCGATTTGACGGACGGTGACTGCACCTGTGTCGCTTTACAATTCAGGTTCTATTTTTTAGGGAGTTCAAGCGATGTCTTCTCAGGATGACGACAACATTGGTGTTGTTCTCGGTGTGATTTTTGGCGTGATTGCCTTGGTGATTGCCCTCGTGGTGGGCATCAGCCAGTATTCGGTGAACCAGTTCGCAGCCAAACCCGCTGCGCCCGCTGCAGCCGATGGCGCCAGTGTGAAAGTGGAAGGCGGCGTGGTGAAGTTCTATTTTGCTTCTGGCAAGGCAGATCTGGCCGCTGGTGGCAATGAAGCCCTGACTGACATCGTGCACGCTGTCCATGCGGGCAAGAAGATTCTGATCAGTGGCTTCCATGACGCGACCGGTGACGCCACTGCCAATGCCGAACTGGCCAAGCAGCGCGCACTCAAGGTGCGTGACGCCCTGGCTGCCCTGGGCGTGGCCCAGGACCAGGTGGAATTGAAGAAGCCTGAGCAAACCCTGGCAACCGGTTCTGATGCCGAAGCCCGCCGGGTGGAAGTTTCGGTACAGTAATTCCACCACCGGCCTGGCCGGTATACCAGCACCAAGGGCCCGACGTGATCGGGCCCTTTGTTTTTGCGTCGTCCGCAAGGGCGATCCGTTTGGCTCGATAGCTATGATTCCGGCGTGCACGATAACTTGCTCACCATTCTCCTGTTACTGACCGCCGCGGTTGCTGCTGTCGCGTTGGCACGCAGGCTCAAACTGCCGAGCATGCTGGCTTACCTGGCGATCGGCATTGCGCTTGGACCGCATGGCCTGGCGCTGCTGTCAGAGTCCGAAGCCATTGCAGAACTCGCAGAATTCGGCATTGTCTTTTTGATGTTCTCCATCGGTCTGGAGTTCAGCATCAAGCGTCTCCATGCCATGCGCAAGCTGGTATTCGGTTTTGGTGCTTCGCAGATGGTGGTGACTGCGTTGTGCACTGGCCTGGTGACCTGGATTGGCTATGGGCAGGGCTGGAAAAGTGGCGTTGCCATCGGGCTGGCCGTGGCCATGTCGTCGACGGCCATCGTCGCCCGCATGCTCTCGGACAGTTTTGAACTGCACTCGCGCTCGGGCCGCCAGACCATGGGGGTGCTGTTGTTTCAGGATCTTGCGGTGGTGCCCTGCCTGATTCTGTTGCCCGCACTGGCGGCCAAAGATGACCATTTGCTTTCGTCGCTGGCGATCGCAGCGGTGCAGGCAGCCGTCGTGCTCACCCTGCTGGTCTGGCTGGGGCAGAGGTACCTTGGCCGTGTCATCCATGCGATCGCCCTGCACCGGTCCGATGAGTTGCTGGTCCTCTCGACGTTGTGGATCGTGGTGGGCCTGTCGTACCTCACGTCCATGAGCGGCCTGTCCATGGCACTGGGTGCCTTTGTGGGGGGCATGCTGATATCGGAGACTATTTTTCGCCACCAGGTGGAAGCCGATATCCGTCCGTTCCGGGACATTTTGCTGGGGTTGTTCTTCGTCACCGTGGGCATGATGCTGGACCTGCGCTATGTGCTGGCCAACCCGCACCTGCTCCTGCTGGCGGTTCTGCTGCTGATTGGCGGGAAGGCGGCCGTCATGCTGGTGGTGGCGCGTGTGGCCAGGACGCCCTGGGTGGTGTCCTTGCGTACCGCTGCGCAGCTGGCCCAGGCGGGTGAGTTCGGGCTGGTGCTGGTGGAACTGGGCTACCAGTTAAAGCTGATCACGCTCGATGTCTTCCAGATCACGCTGCCGGCCATGCTGATTTCGATGTTTGTGGCGCCCTTCCTCATAGCCCGGGCGGCCAAGCTGTCGGTCGATTTGGGGCGTGGGGACTGGGCACACAGCGTGACGGCGATTCAGAATGTCGCTGTGCACAGCATGGATCTGCAGAACCATGTGCTGATTTGCGGCTTTGGTCGAGTCGGCGGGCGTATCGGGGAGTTTCTGACGCTGGAAGACATTCCCTTTATTGCCCTGGATGCCGATCCCCAGCGCATTGCGCGGGCCAATGCAGTGGGACTCAATGTGGTGTTCGGCAATGCAGACCGCGCCGAGGTTCTGAAAGCGGCAGGTGTCTCGCGTGCGCGTGCCGTGGTGGTCAGCTACCCGGATGTGCACTCGGCCGAGCGGGTGGTCCGCGTGGTGCGTGCAAGCCGCCCGGACGTCCCCATCGTTGTGCGGACGAGTGATGCCAAGGATGTGGGCCGACTGAAAGCTGCAGGTGCTACCGAGGTCATTCCCGAAGTGCAGGAAAGTGGCTTGCTCGTTGCCGCTGAAACCCTGGTGCAAGCGGGTGTTCCCATGGAGAAAGCGCTGATCCATGTGCGCTCGGCCAGGGCGGCCCGCTACCAGTCCCTCAAAGACTTTTACGGGAAATAAGGCCAGGGCCGCGGAGACCCGTGGCCCTCACTCCTCCGGCAAAGCGCGTGCAGAACTGGTGAAGGCAATGGATCTGCCCACCGGCAGATTGGCGTGGAAGCCCTCGACGATCGGCGGGCTGGCGGGTTTGTCCGATTTCCAGGTAATCACGAAGTTGGCTCCCGACCCTCCGGTGTCATCGCTTCGCGGAACAAACAGCTCATAGGTGCCCATGGGGCCAATGGTTTTGGGCGCGGTCACATAGTCCCTGAGCTTTTTGCCATCGGTATCGAAATACTGCGCAGAAACGATGCGGATGGATTTCGCGGGGTCCGTATTGCGGATGCTCACCGAGACCGAAACCAGGGTCTTCATCGGATGCCCGCTTTTGTCCATCTCGCCATGCCAGATGTGGGAGTAGATCGGCAGGTACAGGTTCTGGCCCAGAGACCTGCCCTGCGGAGTCTGGCCGAACGCCATCCCGCCGGACAGGGCCACCATCAGAGTCACGATTGCCAGTTTCATAGACATCTCCGCTGCGAATTGCAGGTCACCGGGTGATGTTACTTCGGTTGGCGCAAGGCCTGTTCCAGGCTGCTGTGGCGTCTGTGTTGGTAACCATCTGGTAACCCCCACACGTGCCTGAATGCCCATTCAGGAGTACCATTCAGGATGTAATTTAGTTACCAAAATTTATGAAACTCCATCCCACAGTTGAAACGGTGACACAACGCATTCGTGCGCGCAGCGAGGCCACGCGGCAGGCGTATCTGGCGGCGATCGATGTCGCAGCACAGCGCAAGCCCGGGGCGGACCGCATGGGATGTGCCAACGTGGCGCATGCCTTTGCCGCCATGCCGGACGCCGACAAGGCGCGCGTCACGGGGCTGGACAAGGTCAAGGTCGTTGCCGAGAAGGGCCCCAACATCGGCATCGTCACCGCATACAACGATCTGCTCTCGGCCCACGCGCCTCTGCAGCATTACCCCGACCTCATCAAGACCGAGGCCCGCCAGCATGGCGCCACGGCCCAGGTAGCGGGTGGTGTGCCGGCCATGTGTGATGGCGTGACACAGGGCACGGCGGGCATGGAGCTGAGCCTGTTCAGCCGTGACACGATTGCCATGTCCACCGCCATTTCCCTGAGCCACGATGTGTTTGATGCAGCACTCATGCTGGGCGTGTGCGACAAGATTGTCCCGGGACTGCTGATTGGCGCATTGCACTTCGGACACCTGCCGACCGTGTTTGTGCCGGCGGGTCCTATGACGTCGGGGCTGTCGAACAACGAAAAGTCCAAGGTGCGCGAGCAGGCGGCGCAGGGCCTGGTGGGGCGCACCGAGCTGCTGCAAGCCGAGTCTGCGGCCTACCACGGGCAGGGTACCTGCACCTTTTACGGCACGGCCAACAGCAACCAGATGCTGCTCGAAGCGATGGGTCTGCACGTGCCCGGCACGGCTTTCATCAACCCCGGTGAGGATGTGCGCCAGGAGCTCACCCGTGAAGCCGTGCGCACCGTACTGGGCATCACCAAGGCCAAGCGTTTTGCGCCGATTGGCCGCATTGTGGATGAGCGCTGCATTGTCAATGCCATGGTGGCGCTGCTGGCCACCGGGGGCTCTACCAACCACCTGATCCACTGGGTGGCCGTGGCCCGCGCGGCAGGCATTGTGATTGACTGGGATGACTTCTCGGCGCTCTCCGATGTGGTGCCGCTGCTGACCCGCGTGTACCCCAATGGCAGCGCGGATGTGAACCAGTTCCAGGCTGCGGGCGGTCCGGGTTATGTCATTCGCGAGCTGTTGGATGCGGGCTACCTGCATGCCGATGTACTCACGGTGCGCGCGGGTGGTTTGTGTGAATTCACGCAGATCCCTTCGGCCGACAGCACTGGCGGTTTGCAGTGGCGTGATGCCGGTGCCAGCCGCGATGAATCGGTGGTGCGGCCCGTGTCCGCGCCGTTCAGCGCCAGCGGCGGCCTCAAGCTGTTGCAGGGTGGTCTGGGTCGCAGCGTGATCAAAATCTCGGCGGTGCCGGAAGACCGCCATGTGATTGAGGCGCCATGCCGCGTGTTCGATTCGCAGGAGGCGCTGCACGAGGCGTTCCAGGCCAATGAACTCAACCGCGACATCGTGTGTGTGGTGCGCTGGCAAGGGCCGCAAGCCAATGGCATGCCCGAGCTGCATAAGCTCACACCGCCGCTGGCCGTGCTGCAGGGCAAGGGCTTCCGCGTGGCGCTGGTGACGGACGGGCGCATGAGCGGGGCGTCGGGCAAAGTGCCTGCCGCCATCCACGTCTCGCCCGAAGCGGCAGCGGGCGGACCGCTGGCCAAGGTGCGCAGCGGTGACCTGATCCGCCTGGACGCCAACGCCGGTACGCTGGCCGTGCTGGTGGATGCCGCCCTCTGGCAGTCCCGCACGGCGGACGCCATGCCTGAGGCACTGCGTGCCGCTAACGGTGTGGGCATGGGGCGTGAGCTGTTTGCCAATTTCCGCCGCAATGCCTCGACCGCCGAAGAAGGCGCCTGCAGCTGGTTTTGATTGAAGGAATCGCGATGTCCACGACACCCACTCTTACTGCCCTGCAGGTCATGCAGGATGCGCCGGTCATCCCGGTCATTGTGCTCAACGATGTGGCCCACGCGGTGCCCATCGCGCGCGCCCTGGTGGCTGGCGGCGTGCGCATGCTGGAAGTAACCTTGCGCACCCCCCAGGCCCTGGCCTGCATGGAAGCCATTGCAAAGGAAGTGCCTGAAGCCGTGGTCGGCGCCGGTACCGTGCGCACCAAGGCCGATGCCCAGGCCGCGGCCATGGCGGGCGCCCGCTTTGCGGTCAGCCCCGGCTATACCAGTGCGGTCGGCCAGGCGTGCCGCGACAACGGCCTGGCGCTGTTGCCCGGTGTGGCCACCGGCAGCGAAATCATGATGGCGCAACAGGACGGCTACACCGAGTTGAAGTTCTTCCCCGCCATGCAGGCTGGCGGTCCGGCCATGCTCAAGGCCTGGAGTGGCCCGTTCTTCGACGTGAAGTTTTGCCCCACCGGCGGCGTGACGTTGCAAAACGCGTCGGAGTTTCTGGCATTGCCCAACGTGGTGTGCGTGGGTGGCTCGTGGCTTGTGCCGGCCGATGCAATGGCCAGGGGCGAGTGGAGCAGGATCACGCAGCTGGCGAGGGATACGCTGGCGCTGCGGAAGTAAGCTGCCGTGTCAGAGCTAAGCGAAAGAGGGCTGCAGCCCGTGAGTATTGCGCACGCAGCTATAAATTAAATAGCATTCTGGTTTGACACAAATCCCTGCCGATCTACCCGCCAACGATCTCGTCTTGGTGGTTGGCAATGTGGAACACATGGGCTTGCGCAAACTCGGCTTCGTTGCGTTCTGAATTGCCGTAAATGTGTCAGCCTGGTGGTGCATTGAACTGATGCACTTTGGAGCTGGGTGAATCCTTTCAGGCGCGAACAAAGTCCATGGGATGTGCCTTAGCGCAAGCCAGCACCTGCACCTTCGTCTGCCCGCTGGATCAGCTCAATCTTGTAGCCATCGGGGTCCGTCACAAACGCAATCACCGTGGTGCCGCCTTTGACCGGGCCGGCCTCGCGTGTCACGTTGCCGCCAGCGGCCTTGATCTTTGCGCAGGCGGCATAGGCATCGGGCACGCCCAGGGCGATGTGGCCGTAGGCGGTGCCTAGCTCGTAGCTCTCTACGCCCCAGTTGTAGATCAGCTCGATCTCGGCCTGGCCTGGGTTGCCGCCGTCAAACCCGAGGAAGGCGAGGCTGTATTTGTACTCGGGATTTTCGGAGGTGCGCAGCACGTGCATGCCCAGCACCTGGGTGTAGAAATCGATGGAGCGCTGCAGGTTGCCCACGCGCAGCATGGTGTGGAGGAATCGCATGGAGGTCTCTCAAGCCGGTTTGGAAGCGCACATTATGTGGTGGCGCCGCCAACGGGCTTGTGCTGCATGTCGAAAACCAGGCATGTCGTGGTGCCATGGGCGTACAGGGTGCCATCGGGCCCATAGAGGCGCGCCTCGGCGGTGGCGAGCTGGCGGCCGCAGTGGATGACCTTGCCTTCCACCCGCACGCGGGGTGCTTTAGCGGGGTTGATGGCACGCACCAGATTCACACCGAGCTCTGCGGTGGTGTAGCCACGGCCGACCGGCATCATGGTGTGCACCGCGCAGCCCAGGGCCGAGTCGAGCAAGGTCGCGTACCAGCCACCATGGATAGTGCCCATGGGGTTGAGGTGTGCTGGGCCGGGCGTGCCCTGGAACACAGCTCGGCCTTCGCTGACTTCCACGATGGTGAAGTCCAGCGTCTTGGCAATGGCGGCATAGGGCAGGTCGCCGCGCAGCATGGCCTGCATCAACTCCAGACCAGTCAGGCCGGTCACCTGTTCGGGACGCGCAACACCGGGGCCGGGGCCTGCATTCAAACGTGCGACGACGGCAGCTTCTTCGGCCAGCCAGGCGTCCAGGGTGGCGGGGGTGGTCATGGCGTTCATGGGTGGTTCCTTTGAATAAACTTGCATATGCAACAGATGTAACTACAATAATCAACATGAAAACACTTGTCAAGCCAGCGGTTGTCGCGGATGTTCCCAAGCCACAGGGTTGCACCAACTTGAAGCTGCGCCAGCTCATGCGCCGAGTGGCCCAGCACTATGACGCGGAGCTGGCCAAGATGGGCTTGAAGACCACGCAGTATTCGCTGCTGTCCCATGTGGTGAAGCTGGGGCCGATCCGTGCGGTGGATTTGGCGGGCGTGATACGCATGAGCACCTCCACGCTGTCGCGCAACCTGCAGCCGCTGATTGCCAGTGGCTGGATTGAAGTGAACGCGGGTGACGATGCGCGCAGCCGCCTGATCAGTGCCACGCCGGCAGGCCAGGCCAAGCGCACCGAGGCCCAGCGCAAATGGCGCATTGCGCAAGAGGGCATCAACCAGACGCTGGGTGCCGAGCGCGTGATGGCGCTGCATGCCCTGATCGATGAGTCGCTGGAGCTACTATCCCCGGGCTCCGAGGAGGAGGAAGAGTCCTGATTGCGCTGCTTGGGGAATAATGCCCGGCATTGTTCCCAACCGACCACACCATGACCACCTTCACCAAAGTCATCCTGTTCACCGATGCCGATGGCCGCGCCCGCTTCAAGGAAGAAGCGCTTCCACTGAACCAGGGCACGCCGCAATCCATGCTGTCCGAGGTGTTTGCATCCGGCGGCTACCTGTTGCGGACCAGTCCGGTGGGCTTTCGCAGCCAGTTCCATTGCACCGGTGCGCCGCAATGGTGTTTCATTCTGGGGGGGCAGATGGAGATTGGCTTGCAGGGAGGCGTGTCACGGGTGTTCAAGCCTGGCGAGCATTTTTACTCTGCTGATGTCTTGCCCGAAGGCGCCACCTTTGATTCCGCCGTTCACGGCCACTGGAGCCGTCAGGTGGGTTCGGACCCGCTGGTCACCCTGTTCGTACGCGGGTGAACAGTTCAGTGCCTGGCAGCTGCGCCCTGCATCTCTCCGGACAATAGCCGGTAGGTTCCTGTGCCGGCGGTCTTGACGGTGCGTGTTAGCGCCCTGGCGACATCCTCTGCCGCAATGGAGCGGTAGTTGGCCGGAATCACGGGTTTCAGTAGCTGCGTCAAAGCGAGTCCAATGCGCTCGCCCGCGCGGGAAGGCTGGTTCAGGGCTTCACGGTTGCCTGCCAGCATGGAGGGGCGCGCAATCACCAGCGTCTTGAATGCCATGTCCTGCAAGGCCTGCTCCATTTCGCCCTTGACGCGGTTGTAGAAAATGGCCGAAGAGGCGTCCGCGCCCATGGCGCTCACTACTCCTAATTTCGTAGCGCCCTGCGCAAGCGCTGCGCGGGCTACGGTCACAACAGCCTCAAAATCCACGGCGCGGAACGCAGCCTGGCTGCCAGCCACCTTGATGGTGGTGCCAAGGGCAATAAAGCAGTCGTCCACATGCGGCAATGCTTTCAGGCCCGATGGGGCCTGAAAATCCACCACATGCTGGACCAGTTTGGGGTGCTGCAGGGACAGCTTGCGCCGCCCCACACAGTGCACCGCGGAGTAGCTCTTATCGGCTAAAAGAGCCGCGAGAACCGCCTGGCCCACGAGACCCGTTGCCCCCGCCACCAAAGCCACCCGAGCGGCCGCCGCCCGATCCACCGTAGCCACCACCATTGCCGCCTCCGTTTCCACCGCGGTTTCCACCGCCAAAGTTGCCACGGCGTGCGCCGCGTTCAGCCATCATATCGACGCTGGTACGCATTGGGTCGGGCTGACCAGCGGGTGCACGGGGTGCGCGGGGTTCATTGGCAAAGCCAGCAGGCTGACCTGCACCGGGACCACGTCCACGCCCTTGGCTTTGGGGTGGGCGGGCGCCGTGTGAACGGGGAGGCTGGAATTCGCCGCTACGGTCTTCACGGGGAGCACGATCACCGCGGTCACCGCCGCCGTTGCCACCGTTACCGCGCTGTTGGCCCTGGCCACCACGGTTGCCACCGCCATTTCCACCGCCGTTACCGCCACCACCCGCACGGCCACCCTGGCCGGCCTTGTTGTCACGCACACGTTGCAGCATTTCGGTACGCGCTGCCTTGGCAGCCGCCTGCATCACATCGCGGCTGGGCGGCTTGCCAGCACCGCCCCAGATGGTCTGGCGGCCCATGGCGATAGGCTCGCCCTTTTCGCCTGGCTCGGGGCCAAAACCCTCGACGACCTTGACCTCAATCTTTTGCTTGGTGAAGCGCTCGATGTCCTGCATGAAGCCTTCTTCGTCCAGGCACACCAGGTTCACTGCAGCGCCATCGGCACCCGCGCGGCCGGTACGGCCAATGCGGTGCACATAATCTTCGCTGACGTTGGGGATTTCATAGTTCACCACGTGCGGCAGATCGTCAATGTCGATACCACGGGCGGCAATGTCGGTGGCCACCAGTGCGCGCACTTCGCCACTTTTGAAGCCAGCCAGTGCCTGGGTACGGGCGGCCTGGCTCTTGTTGCCATGCAGGGCCATGGCCGTGATGCCGTTCTTTTCCAGAAACTCGGCCACGTTGTTGGCGCCGAACTTGGTGCGTGTGAACACCAGCACCTGGCTCCAGTTTTGCTCGTTGATGATGTGGGCCAGCAGGGCCTTTTTCTTGCCGCGGCCCACCGGGTGGATCACCTGGGTGATGCGCTGTACCGTGGTGTTGCGCGGCGTGACTTGCACGCTTTGCGGGTTCTTCAGCAGGCCATTGGCCAGCTCGCGGATTTCGTCACTGAAGGTGGCGGAGAACAGCAGGCTTTGCTTTTCCTTGGGCACCAGGGCCAATACCTTCTTCACGTCATGGATGAAGCCCATGTCGAGCATGCGGTCGGCTTCGTCGAGCACCAGCATTTGCACCTGGCCGAGGTCCAGCATGCCTTGTTGGGCCAGGTCCAGCAGACGGCCGGGGGTGGCCACCAGAATGTCCACGCCTTTTTTGACCTTGGAGATTTGCGGGTTCATGCCCACACCGCCAAAGATGACGGTGGAGCTGAGTTGCAGGTACTTGCCGTAAGTGCGGACAGACTCTTCCACCTGGGCGGCGAGTTCACGGGTGGGGGTCAACACCAGGGCACGGATGCCGGTGCCGCCAAATTTGTTTTGCGCGCTGCGGCTCATGGAGAGGCGGTGCAGCAGGGGCAGGGTGAAGGCTGCAGTCTTGCCGGTACCGGTCTGGGCGCCGCCCAGCAGGTCATGGCCTTCCAGCACCAGCGGAATGGCCTGGGCCTGGATCGCGGTGGGAGTCTCGTAACCCTGCTCCCGCACGGCTTTCACAATGGCCGGGGCCAGATTCAATTCTTCGAAGTTCATAGTTGAAGGCGCCCATCCTGGGCGCTTGGATACCGGCCGTTCTGCGCGCGGTGTGGCGCACAGTCAGTCAATGGCAGATGGATTCAAAAGTGGGACGCAATTGTCGGTTGGGTCCCCAGCAAGGTGCTGGCATCGCGGGCAACTGAAGCGCCGCAACAGGCCGTATTGTCTCACGTTCGCGACATTGGTCGGGAAGCGGGGCCAGAAACAGCTGATTTCGCGGAGAAAACGGCTGTAATAGAGTGTAAGCAGGAGGGTGTAGCAACTGGTTTTGTGGCTCTGCACCTGCCAAAATACAAAGACAATGACCAAATTCATGTTGCGCCGCCTGGGAGTGGCCGATGACCCCGGAAGCCTGAAGCCGACCTTGCAGGGATGCATCGAGGCCGTGCTGGAGCAAAGCGGCGTGCTGATGGAGGATGTGTTGTCGGGCCTGAAGGCATCGCTGGCTCCTCCCAAGGGCAAGCAGCAGTCTCTGGCCCCGGCGCAAGGACCCGCCAGAGAGGCTATTGAAACGCTGTGTTCCCAGGCGCAGTCCGTGACGGAGACGTTTGCCAGAGAGTTGCGCGCGGCAGTCTACGGCGGGGATGCGCAGCGCAGGGCGTCGCAGCCGCTGGTGCGCTTTGATGATTTCCAGTTTCTGGAAGAAGACCAGATCGATGCCAACATCGAGTTTGCGCTGACGCAGCAGGAAGTCATGCTGGCAGTGGACGACGTATTGCCCACCCTCAATGCCATGATCAGCGGCCTTCTGGGCTGGGTCACTGTGCAGGCACACCTCAATCCGCTCAAGCCGGAGTCGTTTGTGCATGCCCTGCGCGAAAGCATCGCCCAGCACATTCCGGACGAGACCTCCCGTGGCAGTGTCATGACCCTGGCCGCCGGGAAGATGGGTGTGAGTTTGCGTCAGCTGTACAAGCAGATTTCCGATTGGCTCCGATCCCAGGGGGTGGAGGCCGCAGGTCTGCCGGTCACCACGGTGGGCGGAGTGGGTGGGCCATCCAAGGCGGTGGAAACCACCATGAGTCGCACTCTGCTGACGTTGGACAAGTTGCGGCGGCTGCTGTCGGGCGAACTGGACCCCACTCCCATGGTGGGGGGTGTCAAAGATTTCATCCACACGGTCCCGGCGTCGTTTGATGCGCTGCAGGACATGAAGATGGTGGAGCCGATGATGAAGCGTCTGGCTGCGCGCGCCACGCTGTCGGAGGCGGCCCCGGGTTCGCCCCTGCTGGCGGCGACTCAGCAGGCGATTCAGCGGGAGCGGACCCAGAGCAAAAACCTGGGGCGCCAGCTTGGTGAAGAGGTGGTGCGCCTGATGCTGGAGAACCTGATGCAGGACCGCCGGATGCTGGCACCGGTGCGCAACAATCTCAAGACGCTGGAGCCGGTGCTGATCCAGCTGTCGCAATCGGACCCGCGCTTTTTCAGCGACCGGCAACATCCCGCCCGCCAGTTGCTGGACAAGCTGACCCACCGTAGCCTGGCGTTTACGACCGAAAACGAACCAGGATTCGTCCGCTTTCAGAAGTCGTTTGAAGCGGCTGTGACTGTGCTGGCGGGCAGTGAGGGTGACGCAACACAATTCGCTGCTGAATTGCGCAAGCTCGAAGAGGGCTGGAATCGGGATGAGCAGGCGCAACGCCAGCGCGCCGAGGAAGCTGCGCGTGCACTGCTGCGTGCCGAGCAACGCAATATGCTCGCGCAGCGCCTGGCGGAAGAGTTCAATGCGCGGATGGAAGGCAAGCGCGTTCCCGACATGGTGGTTGATTTCCTGCGTGGCCCCTGGGCCCAGGTGGTTGCCGAAGCCCAGCTGAAGTTTGCCGATGGTTCCGGGGATGCTGGCGACTACCAGGCGCTGGCAGACGACCTGATCTGGAGCGTGCAGCTCAAACTGGCCAGGCGCAACCGTACCCGGCTGGTCCAGATGGTGCCGGTCATGCTGGTCAAGATGCGCCAGGGCCTGCACCTGATTTCCTATCCGGAAGAGCGGGTGGCCGAGTTCTTTGATGCGCTGATCACTTTCCATGAAAAGGCGTTTGAGACCGTGCGTGCGGTTCCGTCGGGGACCCCCATCGAATCGGTGGTGGACCGCGTCGATGCTTCGGAAATGGATGCCAGCGGCCTGTCCGAATCGTTCTGGATGGCAGAGGACGAGGCCAGCGACTCCGGCTTCATGCAGGACGCCGGGGATATTTCCCTGGATTTCACTGCACCTGCAAATACCGAAGAAGTCATCGACCCGATGGAGTGGAGTCCCGAGAGCCTTATGACCGGCTCCTGGGTGGACCTGGCCCTGGCCGGCTCCTGGGTGCGCGCGCAACTGACCTGGGCCAGCCCGCACCGCACCCTGTTCATGTTCATCTCCGGTGCTGGCATGGCGCACTCCATGTCCCGCCGGACCATGCAGCGGCTCAAGGGGCTGGGGCTGATCCGTCTGGTATCGGATGGCCGCGTGATGGACGGCGCGCTGGACGCGGTGGCCCAAGTGGCCCTGCGCAACGACGCAAATCGGACGGTTTCAGAGGACTAATTCGGGTCCGGGGCGCCGGCGTCTGGCGCTGCAGTCGATAATGGCGGCTTTACGCTTCCAAGAATAGCTACTGCAATGGCCCAATACGTCTTCTCCATGAACCGCCTCGGCAAGATCATTCCGCCGAAGCGCTTCATTCTCAAGGACATCTCCCTGTCCTTTTTCCCCGGCGCCAAGATTGGTGTGCTCGGTCTCAACGGTTCCGGCAAGTCCACGCTACTCAAGATCATGGCAGGTGTCGACAAGGAGTTCGAGGGTGAAGCCATTCCGATGGCGGGCCTGAAAATCGGCTACCTCCCGCAGGAGCCGCAACTCGACCCCACGGAAACCGTGCGCCAATCCGTTGAGGGCGGCATGGGCGAATCCAAGGCCGCGCAGGCCCGCCTGGAAGAGGTGTACGCAGCTTATGCCGATGAAGACGCCGATTTCGACGCACTCGCTGCAGAGCAGGCCCAGCTGGAAGCCATCATCGCCACTGCCGGTGATGGCGGCGAGCACCAGCTGGAAATTGCTGCCGATGCACTGCGTCTGCCCCCATGGGACGCCATCATTGGCCAGCTCTCGGGTGGCGAGAAGCGCCGCGTGGCGCTGTGCCGTCTGCTGCTGAGCAAGCCCGACATGCTGCTGCTCGACGAGCCCACCAACCACCTGGACGCCGAATCGGTGGACTGGCTGGAGCAATTTCTCCAGCGCTACTCTGGCACCGTGGTGGCCATTACCCACGACCGCTATTTCCTGGACAACGCGGCCGAGTGGATTCTGGAAATGGACCGCGGCTCCGGCATTCCCTACAAGGGCAACTACAGCGACTGGCTGCAACAGAAGCAGGACCGGCTGGTGCAGGAGCAGAAGGGCGAAGAGTCCCGCGCCAAGGCCTTGAAGAAGGAGCTGGAGTGGTCGCGCCAGAACCCCAAAGCACGCCAGGCCAAGAGCAAGGCCCGTCTGGCCCGTTTCGAGGAACTGTCGGATTTCGAATACCAGAAGCGCAACGAAACGCAGGAAATCTTCATTCCCGTGGCCGAGCGTCTGGGCAATGAAGTCATCGAGTTCACCAACGTCAGCAAGTCCTTTGGGGACCGCCTGCTGATCGACAACCTGAGCTTCAAGGTGCCCGCAGGTGCCATCGTCGGCATCATCGGCCCCAACGGCGCGGGTAAATCCACGCTGTTCAAGATGATTGCCGGCAAGGAGCAGCCGGATTCGGGCACGGTCAAGATTGGCCAGACTGTCAAGATGGCGTTTGTCGACCAGCACCGTGACGAGTTGTCCAGCGAGAAGACGGTCTGGGAAGACGTCTCTGGCGGTCTGGACATCCTGAATGTCGGCAAATTCCAGATGGCCAGCCGTGCCTATTGCGGCCGTTTCAACTTCAACGGTGGTGACCAGCAGAAGCGCGTCGGCACCCTGTCCGGTGGTGAACGTGGTCGCCTGCATCTGGCCAAGACCCTGATTGCCGGCGGCAATGTGCTGCTGCTGGACGAGCCATCCAACGACCTGGACGTGGAAACCCTGCGCGCGCTGGAAGACGCCTTGCTGGAATTTGCGGGTTCCATCATGGTTATCAGCCACGACCGCTGGTTCCTGGACCGCATCTGCACCCACATCATGGCCGCCGAGGGCGACAGCCAGTGGGTCTTCTTTGATGGCAACTACCAGGAATACGAAGCCGACAAGAAGAAGCGTCTGGGGGAAGAAGGCGCCAAGCCGCACCGCATGCGTTTCAAGGCACTGAAGTAATTTCCTTTCAGAGGCTTCACCATGTCCTCGTCTCCAGCCCCTTCCTCTGCGGCCAGGAATGCGTCCCTGTACCGTTCCACGCTGCAGGAAGCGGCAGCAGCAGGTGGGGTGATGATGGGCAAGCTGGTGGCGGCGGCGCGTCAGCTCCTGCAGGCCCGCGAAGCCGCCAGCCGCGAGTTGCGCGAGCGCGATTCCCTGGCCGAGTCGGCGCGCCAGCTGCGCAGCCATGAGTCTGCGCTGTGCCAGCGGTATCCGCAGGCGCTGCTACAGGCTTTTGCCAACCCGG
>CAUJJV010000105.1 GCA_963205375.1 Pseudomonadota bacterium | reverse complement strand
GCGGGTGGTGCTGGAGGCGTGGCCCGTGGAAGGGGATGATGCGATTGCGCTGCAGTGGATGCCTGCCGCCCAACAGGGTTCGGGCAGCCGCTGGCACGCGAGCGTAGTGGAGCCGCTGCATGATCTGGGGCGCGGCCTGGCATTGGCAATGCATGCAACCTCGCGGCTGGTCCGGGGTCTGGCGGGTTACGCCACTACACCCTGAACCGCAGCATCAGGAATGCAAGCAGGTCTTCTCAAAATCCGCAGCCGACATGGGCCGGGCAAACAGATAGCCCTGCCCATAGTCGCAGCCCGCAGCCACCAGCAGGTCCCGCTGCGCCTCGGTTTCTACGCCCTCGGCCACCACCTGCATGCCCAGCTCATGGGCCATCAGGATGATGGCCTTGCACAGCGCCAGATCGGTGGAGCCCGCATGCAGGTTGCGTACGAAGGTCTGGTCGATCTTGATGTAGTCAATCGCAAAGCGCTGCAGGTAGGTCAGGGATGAATAGCCGGTACCAAAATCGTCCAGCGATATCTGCATGCCCGCATCGCCATGCGCCTGCAGTTGCTGCAGGGCTGCGTTGGTGGCATCGAGCAACAGTCCCTCGGTAATCTCCACCGCAATGCTGCTTCCAGGCAGCCCCATCTGCGCCAGCACGGTGCTCCAGGGTGTGCCGGACGTGGCCTGGAACTGGATGGGCGATTTGTTCACACTGATCTGGAAGTCGGGGTGGTGTGCGGCACGCCAGGCCTGCACCTGCGCGGCTGCCTGGCGAAAGACCCAGTCGCCAATGTCGATGATCAGCCCGGTGGATTCCGCAATGCCAATGAACTGTGCGGGACTGACCAGCCCACGCTGCGGATGGTGCCAGCGCAGCAGGGCTTCTGCTTTGTGGATGGCGCCGGTGGCCAACTGCACGATGGGCTGGTACACCACTTCGAACTGGTGGGCGGCTAGCGCCAGCCGCAGGTCGGCGGCCAGTCGCAGACGGGTTTGTGCGGCCTGCTGCAATTCGGGGGTAAAAAAACTGAAGCGGTTGCGCCCCGCCCCCTTGGCCACATAGAGCGCCTGGTCCGCGTGTTTCAAAAGGTCTTCCACCAGGGTGGCATCCTGCGGGTACAGGGCCACGCCCATGCTGGCTGACACAAACACCTGTTCGGGGCCGATGTGGAAGGCCGACGCCAGCCGGTCCAGCATGCCCTGCAACATGGCGTCCAGCGCTGGCGCATCCGGCACCTGGCCCAGAATTACGGTGAACTCATCTCCCCCCATGCGGGCCACCGTGTCCTGTGGACCCAGCGGTTGTGTGATGCGGCGCGCAGCTTCCACGAGCAGCAGGTCCCCGATGTCGTGGCCCAGGGTGTCATTGACTTCCTTGAAGTGGTCCAGGTCGATGAACAGCACGGCCACGGGCTCTCCGGTCTGCTGGTTGTGCCGGATGGCGTTGTGCAGGCGTTCGCGCAAAGTCCGGCGATTGGGCAGGCCGGTCAGCGGGTCAAAGTGCGCCTGGCGCCAGACCATGGCCTCGGCCTCCTTGCGGTCCGAGATATCGGTGTGGGTGCCGATCATGCGCAGGGGCTTTCCGTTGGCGTCGCGGCTGATCACCATGCCACGGGTCAGCACCCATTTCCACGATCCGTCCTTGCACAGGATGCGGTGCTCATTGGTGTAGCTGGGCGTCTCGCCGCTGAAATGGGCGTCGCGGTCACGCAGCATTTGCGGCAAGTCGTCGGGGTGGGTGCGGCCGTCCAGTGCTTCAGAACGGTCAGGAATCTCATCCTCCGCAAAGCCGTAGATTTCCTTGCACCGTCGGGAAAAAAATTCGTCGCCGGTCTGGATGTACCAGTCCCACACACCGTCTCCCGTGCTCTCCAGTGCCAGCTTCCAGCGTGCCTCGCTCTCCATCAACTGGGCTTCGGCCAATTTGCGCGCGGTGATGTCGAGCAAGACGCCATTGCGTATCTGGCCCTGTGCGTCTTCCGATACAAACGATGACGTCAGATGCACCCACTTGACGGTGCCGTCACTCAACAGGATGCGGTACTCGATGTCAACCGGACTCCGGTTGTCGATGGCGTGCATCACGGTTTGGTTGACCCGTTCGTAATCGAGCGGATGGCGTCGGTCGCGAATCATGGCGCTATCGGCCATGACTTCTTCCGGAGTCAGTCCGAACAATTCGCGCACGCCCGCACTGACAAAAAGAAACTGGCCACGCTTGCCTGCGGGAAAATGGATGCGGTACAGCATGCCCGGCACCTCCGCCGCCATTCCCCGCAACAGGAATTCGTTGGCCTTCAACTCTTCGTTGGCCCGGTGGGCTGCGGTGATGTCCTCGATGGTGCCTTCGTAAAACTGCACTTTGCCACCGCTGTCGCGCACCACATGCGCGTTCTCGCGTATCCAGCCGCGGACACGGGTCTGGTGCCAATAGACCTCGGAGACAAAATCCACCACCTGCCCATCGCGCTCCAGCAATGCCTGAAACTGGCTGCGCCGCTGGGGGTCTACATACCATTCCTGGCCGATGTCATTCACACCGCTAAGCAGGTCTTCTTCCCGTTCGTACCCGTTGAGTCGCACCAGCGCTGCGTTGGCGTGCAGCATCCGGCCAGACTCGGTCGATCGGTACGCCCCGATGGGCAGGAAGTCGAACAGGGTAGACATGCTTGGGTGTACTTTACCAGTCCTCTTTCACTGCGAGCACCGCATCCCGGCTGGCGGCAGCCCG
>CAUJJV010000104.1 GCA_963205375.1 Pseudomonadota bacterium | reverse complement strand
GGCCAGCAGGGTCGAGCCGGCCGTGGTGACGTCGCCGGCGACGTCGAACAGGTCTTTGATCGACACGGCCAGTCCCAACAAGGGCTTGCTCAGATTGGCGGGGTTGGCGGCCGCGGCCCGCGCCGCGTTAAACGTGGTCTTGAGGAAGGCGTGCGCACACGCGTCGCTCCGCGCGGCGTCGATGCTGCGACCGATTTCGTCTTGCGCGTGCGTGTCACCGGCGGCCAGGCGTCGCCGGGTGATCAGGAGGTCGTCCATCATGAGGGGAGAGAGGGTGCCTGTGCTATACTCGTCAGGTTTTGCTGAGTGCCCATTGGGCCTTGGCAAAGCAAATCAGCAAACCAGTTTCATCAAGGTGTTGCGAGCGACAGGGCGGGCGGTGCTGGCCCACGTCAACTGCAAATACGAACTGGATTTTAGACCTAACCTTTGGAGTTGAACATGTCAGTTACCATGCGCGAAATGCTGGAAGCCGGTGTCCATTTTGGCCACCAGACCCGCTTCTGGAATCCCAAGATGGCCCCATTTATCTTTGGCCATCGCAACAAGATCCACATCATCAACCTGGAAAAGTCGCTGCCGATGTTCCAGGAGGCGGCCAAGTTCGTGCGCCAGATTTCCGCCAAGCGCGGCACGGTGTTGATGGTCGGTACCAAGCGCCAGGCACGTGAGACGGTCGCTCAGGAAGCCCAGCGCGCCGGTGTCCCCTATGTCGACCAGCGTTGGCTGGGTGGCATGTTGACCAATTTCAAGACGGTCAAGACCTCCATCAAGCGCCTCAAGGACATGAAGGTCCAGCAAGAAGCTGGCCTGGACAGCATGAGCAAGAAAGAGCAGCTGATGTTTGCTCGCGAGCTGGAAAAGCTGGAGAAAGACATCGGCGGCATTCAGGACATGAACGTGTTGCCTGATGCGATCTTTGTGATCGACGTTGGCTACCACAAGATTGCGATCGCCGAGGCCAAGAAGCTTGGCATCCCGCTGATCGCCGTGGTGGACTCCAACCACTCGCCCGAAGGCATCGATTACGTCATTCCTGGCAATGACGACTCGTCCAAGGCTGTGGTCCTGTATGCGCGCGGCATCGCTGACGCGATCATCGAAGGCCGGGCCAACGCGGTGGAAGATGTTGTCAAGGCCGTGACGGCCGAGCGCGGCGACGAGTTCGTTGAAGTGGACGAAGCGTCTGCTTGAGCTCGCTTCGGCCCCAAGAAAGGGGGCTGCTATGCCCCTTTTTTTTAGCCTTTATTCCAAACCAATTGATCAATTGAACTGAGTACGGAGAATCGAGATGGCTGCAATTACCGCAAGCATGGTGGCTGAACTGCGTGGCAAGACTGATGCTCCCATGATGGAGTGCAAAAAAGCATTGACAGAGGCCGACGGAGACATGGCCAAGGCGGAAGAGTTGCTTCGTGTGAAGCTGGGAAGCAAGGCCGGTAAAGCTGCTGCACGCGTTACTGCTGAGGGCGTTGTTGCTACCAGCGTCAACGGTACCGTGGGCTCCATGATCGAAGTGAATTGCGAAACCGATTTTGTGACCAAGAACGACAGTTTCCTGGCGTTGGCGCAGGCTGCGGCGGCGCTGGTTGCCGAGCACAATCCTGCCGATGTGGCGACTCTTAGTGCTCTGGCCTATGAACAGGACGGATTTGGTCCGACATTGGAAGATGTGCGCAAGGGGTTGATTGGCAAGATTGGCGAGAACATGACCTTCCGTCGTTTCAAGCGCTTTGCAACAGGCGCCAAGCTGGCCACTTATCTGCACGGTACTCGCATTGGTGTGGTGGTTGAGTTTGACGGTAACGACGTTGCTGCCAAAGATGTGGCGATGCACGTTGCCGCGATGAAGCCGGTGTCTCTGTCGTCTGATCAGGTCCCCGCTGAACTGGTGGAGCGCGAGCGCTCGGTGGCGGCTGCCAAGGCGGCCGAAGATGCTGCTGTGGCTACCGCTGCTGGCAAGCCAGTGCAGTCCGCCGAGATCGTCGCCAAGCGTATTGAGGGTGGTGTGCAGAAATACCTCAAGGAAGTGTCTTTGTTCAACCAGCCTTTTGTGAAGAACGACAAGCAGACTGTGGAGCAGATGCTTAAGGCCGAAGGCACTACCGTCAAGGCGTTTACGCTGTATGTGGTCGGTGAAGGCATTGAAAAGAAGGTCGACGATTTTGCGGCCGAAGTCGCCGCGCAGGTCGCCGCTGCCCAGCAATCCGCTTGATCGTTCAAGATCGTTCGCTGCCGTTTGTCCAGTCCCATCCATCAAGTGAGTTGCCCATGAAAAACGAAAAGCCTGCCTATCAGCGGATCCTTTTGAAACTGTCGGGTGAGGCTTTAATGGGTGATGATCAGTTCGGGATCAATCGCAATACGATTGTCCGCATGGTGGATGAGGTTGCGGAAGTCACTCGCCTTGGAGTGCAGGTTGCCGTTGTTATCGGTGGCGGCAACATCTTCCGGGGCGTGGCGGGAGGATCGGTCGGGATGGATCGTGCTACGGCAGATTACATGGGCATGCTTGCAACGGTCATGAATGCTTTGGCCTTGGGGGATACCATGAATAAGGCTGGTCTGATAGCGCGTGTGATGTCTGCCATCGGCATTGAACAGGTGGTTGAGCCTTACGTTCGTCCGAAGGCGTTGCAGTATCTGGAAGAAGGCAAAGTGGTGATATTTGCTGCAGGCACTGGCAACCCATTTTTCACAACTGATACGGCTGCTGCGCTGCGTGGAGCAGAAATTGGTGCGGAAATTGTGCTGAAGGCGACCAAAGTGGATGGTGTGTACAGTGCTGATCCGAAGAAAAATCCGGATGCCAAGCGATACACATCCATCACTTTTGATGATGCAATGTCGCAGAATCTAGGGATTATGGATGCGGCAGCCTTTGCGCTGTGCCGGGACCAGAAGCTCCCTATCAAGGTGTTTTCCATCTTTAAGCATGGTGCGCTCAAGCGCGTTGTCATGGGCGAGGATGAGGGGACATTGGTTCACGTTTGAGGTCGCCCCCTACCTTGGGCTGGCCTATGATGATGCTGGGGTGAAAACATGGCAATAAACGAAATCAAGAAAAATCTTGAGGGAAAGATGGACCAGTCCATCGCTGCATTCAAGAACAACCTGACCAAAGTCCGCACTGGGCGAGCCAATCCGGCGCTCTTGGATACCGTTCAAGTGGACTATTACGGGTCGATGCTGCCCATCAGTCAGGTGGCAAACCTGTCGCTGATCGATGCCCGTACCATTGGCATCCAGCCTTGGGAAAAAGGCATGGGACCCAAGATCGAAAAAGCCATTCGCGACAGCGATCTGGGATTGAATCCTTCCAGTATGGGCGAACTGATTCGGGTTCCTATGCCTGCCATGACCGAAGAGCGCCGGCGCGATTTGACCAAGGTCGTTCGCGGTGAAGGCGAGAATGCCAAGATTGCGATCCGCAATCTGCGACGTGATGCAAATGAAGCAGTCAAAAAGTTGGTCAAGGACAAGCTGGCTTCGGAGGACGATCAAAAGCGGTCTGAGGCAGATATCCAGAAATTGACCGACAAGCACATCACTGAAGTCGATCGACTTGTTGCATCCAAAGAACAGGACATCATGGCGGTTTGATTGCGCTATGTGTTTCTAGCCACCATCCAATGACCTCTTCGAAGAATGTGCCTCACCATATCGCCATGGTGATGGATGGCAACGGGCGATGGGCGGCCAAGCGTTTTCTCCCCAGAATCGCCGGACACAGGCAAGGGGTAGAAAGTCTTAAACGGATTGTCCGTGCGTGTGCGCAGCGTGGAGTCGGTGTACTGACGGTCTTTGCTTTTTCTTCGGAGAACTGGAACCGACCCGCAGACGAGGTGTCCGGGTTGATGGACATTCTCGCGATGGCGCTCTCCAGAGAAGTGCCGCAACTGAAGCGGGATGGTGTCCGCCTTCGCTTCATTGGCCTGCGGTCCGGATTGTCGGAGCGGGTTGCACGTGGTCTGGCTGACGCTGAAACTGCGACCGAAAGCAATACAACGCTTTCGCTCAACGTATGTTTCAACTACGGTGGGCGCTGGGATATTGTGGATGCAGCTTCCCGTCTCGCGCAGACAGGTACCCCGATTACGGAGCAAAGCCTGGGTGCTGCGCTTTCAACAGCCTATTGTGGAGATCCTGACCTGATCATTCGTACTGGTGGCGAGCGACGGCTCAGCAATTTCCTGCTCTGGCAGGCGGCCTACTCCGAACTGCACTTCAGCGATCTTCTCTGGCCTGATTTTGATGAGGCGGCTCTTGACGCAGCTATCGATGACTTTGCCTCCCGTGAGCGTCGTTTTGGAATGACCTCGGCACAGGTTGCCACGCATTCCAGTATTCCCGCCTCAATCTGACAGGTATACGTCCATGCTGAAGCAAAGAATCATTACCGCGCTGCTGATGCTGGCTATCTTGCTGCCGGCGGTTTTCTATCCGTCACCCATTCCGTTCGGTCTCGTGGCATTGGTCCTACTGGCTGCAGGCGCTTGGGAATGGGCACGAATGAATCAAACTGCATTTGTCCCCTCCGTGCTGTACGGCGGACTATGCGCCCTGCTGTGTGCGGGAACCTGGCAGGCAGGATGGATGCAGGTACCCATGCCTACTCTTTGGCTCGTTGTGGGTAGTGCCTGGGTTCTGGTTGCACTTGCGCTTGTGCGTGCAGGAGTGGGCGCTTGGGTGAAGGTCCCCCGCGTGTTGCGACTCGCAGGAGGGTTGGTGGTTTTATGGGCCGCATGGCTCGCGGTTGCACAGGCCAGAACCAGGGGCGTCAATTTCCTGTTTTCTGTTTTGGTCCTGGTGTGGGTTGCGGACATTTTTGCCTATTTTGCTGGCCGGTCGCTGGGTGGACGATTCTTTGGCAACAAGCTGGCACCATCCATCAGTCCAGGCAAAACCTGGGAAGGTGCGCTGGGCGGTGCGTTAGGTGTGGTTGCCTGTGCATTTTTCTGGCGCTGGCTGGATACAGCGGTAACTGTCGATAGTTTGAGTTTGTATAGCTTGGTCTGGCAGCGCGGCCCCGTTGTGATGGTCGTCGCCGTGCTCTTTCTCGCCGCCATGAGTGTGTTGGGTGATCTGGTGGAGTCGTTGTTCAAGCGCAGTGCAGGACTCAAGGACAGCAGCGGATTGCTTCCTGGCCACGGTGGTGTATTGGATCGTGTGGATGCCCTATTGCCGACCCTTCCCCTTGCCATGATGCTGGTGACCCTATGAACTCCAGTAAGCAGCGTCTGGTGGTATTGGGATCGACCGGTTCCATTGGAGTCAATACGCTGGATGTGGTCGACCGGCATCCCGATCGGTTTGAGATTTTTGCACTGACTGCCGCGACGCGTGTGGATGTATTGCTTGCGCAATGTGTACGGCACAAGCCCACCTTTGCGGTGATGGCCAGCGAACCCCATGGGAAGGCGCTTCAGCAGCAATGTGCTGCGCTGGGTCTGGGTACGCAGGTGCTCTGGGGCTCTGCTGCCATTGAAATGGTTGCCGCGCACGAGCTGGTGGATATGGTGATGGCTGCCATTGTCGGTGCCGCAGGTCTGGCTCCCTGTCTGGCGGCGGCACGCACAGGCAAGCGCCTGCTTTTGGCCAACAAGGAAGCTTTGGTCGTGGGGGGGCAACTTTTCATTGATACCGTTGCTGCCGGAGGGGCCGTTTTGCTGCCCATTGACAGTGAGCATTCGGCGATATTTCAGTCCTTGCCGGAAGACCCGCAAACGTGGGCCACACGGGTTGACAAGATCATTCTCACGGCGTCGGGTGGACCGTTTCGGACACGTAATCCGGCAGCATTGTGCGACGTCACGCCAGAGGAGGCCTGCGCGCATCCCAACTGGATTATGGGCCGCAAGATCTCTGTCGATTCCGCCACCATGATGAACAAGGCGCTGGAAGTCATCGAGGCCCGGTATCTGTTTGGCATGGCTCCCCGGAAAATCGAGGTGGTGATTCACCCGCAGAGCGTTATCCACTCGATGGTGCAGTACGTCGACAACTCCGTGGTCGCCCAATTGGGGACGCCCGACATGCGTGGCCCCATTGCCTATGGGCTGTCGTGGCCCCATCGCATTGCATCGGGCGCGTCTGCACTGGATTTTGCATCTATGGCCGCGTTGACGTTTGAAACATTTGACAATGATGGCCACCGGGCGCGATTCCCGGGCTTGGCATTGGCATGGGATGTTCTGGAAGGCGCACTCGGAAGCCCGGCGGTGTTGAATGCTGCCAATGAAATTGCAGTTGAGGCATTTCTGGAGCGACGCATCCGGTTTGACCAGATTCATCGGGTGAATGTTCAAACACTGGAGTCTTTGCTGCCAGCGCCCCCTGCATCGCTTGCTGATTTGCTGGAACTCGATGCCCAAGCGCGTGCAACGGCACGTGCTGTGGTTGCCGGTCTCCATGGCTGACGTCTACGGAATACCGTTGTGGTGACTGTTCTTGCATTTCTCGTCGCGTTAGGCATTCTGATCGCCGTGCATGAATGGGGACACTTTGCCGTTGCGCGCTTGTGTGGTGTCCGGGTATTGCGCTTTTCTATTGGATTTGGTCCCCGTCTTACTGGGTGGACTTCCATGCGTTCCGGCACGGAATACACCCTGGCCGTATTCCCTCTGGGGGGGTACGTCAAGATGCTCGATGAAAGGGAAGGGGGGGTCGCGGCCGAAGATCGCCCTATGGCGTTCAATTGCAAGCCCTTGCATCAGCGCGCTGCCATTGTTGCTGCTGGTCCGATGGCGAATCTCGTACTGGCTGTTGTCTTGTATGCGGCAGTGAACTGGTCGGGGACCGAGCAGCCCAAGGCGGTTGTTGCCAAGCCGATTGCGGGCTCTATTGCAGAGCGGGCCGGCTTTGTGGGTGGCGAGTTCGTTCATCGGGTTGCTTTTGAGGGGGAGGAACCCATTGCGGTGGCTTCCTTTGAGGACTTTCGCTGGTGGTTGACCCAGGCTGCATTGGGCAAGCGCGATCTGGAGGTGATCTACGCTTCAGGCGGCATGGAGGCGCAGGGGGCGGTGCTGCGATTCCGGGGGATGGAGGCGCAGCATGCCGATGCAGCGCTTTTTCGGACGATTGGATTTGTCAGTCCGCTGACACCCGCGCGGGTGGGGGATATGACTCCGCAAGGGGCCGCGGTGCAGTCGGGGCTTGCCACCGGTGATCTTGTGGTACAGGTGGACCAAACGCCCATTGTGGATGGCGGCCAGTTGCGCGAGTTGATCCGTGCTTCCGCGAAAAATGGCGTTGTGGCACCGCAGAAGTGGCAGGTGGAGCGTAATGGCTCCAGGGTGGCCGTGACGGTACAACCCAGGGTGGAAACAGACAGCGGTGAGCGCGTCGGCAGGATTGGCGCGTTCATCGGCGCACCACCGGCCATGGTGATGGTGCGATATGGGTTTCTGGACGGATTGCAGCGGGCATTCACCCATACGGCGGAAGTTGCCATGCTGACGTTGCGCATGATGGGGCAAATAGTGACCGGAGACGCCTCACTGAAAAATCTGAGTGGCCCCATCACCATCGCAGACTATGCCGGTAAATCTGCGTCCATGGGAGTTAGCCAATTTGCCATCTTTTTGGCGCTGATCAGTGTCAGTCTGGGCGTTCTCAACCTTCTGCCGCTACCCGTTCTGGATGGAGGACACCTGATGTATTATCTTTGGGAGTCAGTGACCGGGCGACCCCCGTCTGCAGTCTGGGAAGAGCGGCTGCAGAAGTTTGGTCTCGCTGTGTTGATGATGATGATGTCGGTCGCGCTTTTTAACGACATCAGTCGCCTGCTGGGATGACCGTTGGTGCATCCCTACGTGATTTGGACCATTTCATTGGACAACCATGCTATTGAATCGTGAATTCTTGCGCAGTGCCTTGTGCACTGTGGCTTTTGGTGTTTGTGCGCAGGTTGCCTGGGCTCTTGAACCCTTTCAGGTGCGCGATATTCGCGTCGAAGGGCTGCAGCGCGTCGAGGCGGGAACCATATTTGCCTCCTTGCCAGTCAAGGTTGGGGACACCTATAGCGACGACAAAGCCGCAGCATCCATCCGCTCCCTGTTTGCCCTGGGTCTTTTCACAGACGTCCGCATTGAAGCAGTCGGCGGAGTGCTGGTGGTGATTGTGGAAGAGCGTCCCAGCATTGCGGAAGTGGACTTTTCTGGCACCAAGGAATTCGACAAGGATGTCCTCAAGAAGGCGCTGCGCGACATTGGCCTGACCGATGGACGGCCTTTTGACAAGGCATTGGTGGATCGCGCCGAGCAGGAGCTCAAGCGCCAGTACATCAACCGCAGCATGTATGCAACCGAGGTGATCACTACGGTGACGCCGATTGAGCGCAACCGCGTCAACCTCAGTTTTGCAGTCATCGAGGGCGATACTGCCAAGATCAGTGACATACGCATTGTCGGCAACAAGGCATTTGCCGACTCCACATTGCTGGGCATGTTTGACCAGGATACCGGTGGCTGGCTGAGCTGGTACACCAAGTCCAACCGGTATTCCCGCACCAAGCTCAATGCCGACATCGAGATATTGCGGTCCCATTATCTGACACGGGGCTACCTGGAGTTCAAGGTGGATTCCACACAGGTGGCCATTTCGCCAGACAAACAAAGTATTGCCATCACCATCAACATCACGGAAGGGGAGCGCTTTATCGTTTCCCGCGTGAAACTGGCGGGCAACTACCTGGGCAAGGACGAGGAATTCCAGTCACTGATATCCATCAAGGCCGGTGAGCCTTACAACGTGGATCAGGTCTCGCAAACGACCAAGGCCTTTACCGACTATTTCGGCAACTTCGGTTTTGCTTTTGCCAGGGCGGAAGCGCGTACCTCCATTGACCGTGCAACCAACCGGGTGGAAATTACACTGCAGGCCGATCCTTCCCGTCGCGCCTATGTACGCCGTATCAACGTGGCAGGCAATGACCGCACGCGCGATGAAGTGATCCGCCGTGAGTTCCGACAACTCGAAGCTGCCTGGTACGACGGTGACAAGATTCGCCAGTCGCGCAATCGCGTCGACCGGCTGGGATTCTTCCGGGAAGTGACCTTGGATACCCAAGAGGTGCCGGGTTCTCCCGACCAGGTGGACCTGACGGTCAACGTGGTGGAAAAACCCACTGGCAGTATCAGTCTGGGTGCGGGTCTTTCCAGTGCCGATGGCTTCGGTCTGACATTCGGCTTCAAGCAGGAAAACGCGTTCGGTTCTGGCAGTTCGCTGGGTGTGGAGTTGAATACCAGCAAGTACAACCGTACGGCCGTGTTCAATACGACCAACCCCTATTTCACCGAAGATGGTGTCTCGCGCACCATTGATCTGTACCAACGTACGTCCAAGCCCTACACGGATATTGACAGCTATTCCATTGAGACATCTGGTGCCAGCGTCCGCTTTGGTGTTCCGTTTACGGACGTGGATACTGTGTACTTGGGGGTTGGGGTAGAGCGAACAACGATTGTCACTGGCACCTATTTACCTACGGTTTACCAAGATTTTGCGAAGGAGTTCGGCTCCACTGCCAATGCCTTTCCGTTGACTGTGGGTTGGTCGAGAGACACCCGCGACAGTGCTCTGGTGCCCAGTACCGGCAAGGTGATGCGCACTACGGGTGAGTGGAGTGTGGCCGGTGATTTGCGGTATGCGCGCGGCACAGTCCAGTACCAACAGTTTTTTCCGGTCTCCAGAAAGGTGACGGCCGCTATCAATGGTGAGCTGTCTCTGGGGGCGGGTACTGATGGCCTGTCGTATCCGGTGTTCAAGAATTACTATTCAGGTGGTTTGGGCTCCATCCGTGGATTCGAGCAAGGCAGTCTGACGACAGGTACACAGCGGGCACAGGGCCTCATTGCTACCGGTGGCACCAAGAAGATCACACTCAATACTGAGGTGCTATCGCCTTTGCCAGGTGGCGGCAATGACCGTACGCTGCGCATGTTCGGGTTCTTCGATGCGGGTGGCGTGTTCGGTGCGGATGAATCTATCGCGGTGGCGGACTTCAGGACCTCGGTGGGCGTTGGCATCAGCTGGATTTCGCCCGTTGGTCCCCTGCGCCTGGCTTTTGCCAAACCTATCAGCCATTTCGATGGCGATAAAATGCAGACATTGCAATTTCAGATTGGAACGACTTTCTAATGAAGACTCTCAAGACATCCCTGTGTGCGGGTCTGTTAATGGCAGCCTGTGCACTGAGCGCAGTGGCGCAGGAATCCAAGATTGGCTACGTCAACACCCAGCGTATTACGTCGGAGTCTGGCCCGGCCAAGACTGCCACGGCCAAGCTGGAACAGGAGTTCTCCAAGCGCCAGAAAGAGTTGTCTGACGCAGGTGCTTCCCTGAAGTCCTTTAGCGACAAGTTCGAACGGGATGCGCCTACGATGACCGAAAGTCAGCGCGTTTCCAAGCAAAAAGAATTTGCCGAAATGAACCGCGACTTTCAGCGCAAGCAGCGTGAGTTTCAGGAAGACTTGAACGGCCGCCGCAATGAAGAATTGCAGCAGGTTCTGGACAAGGCCAACAAGGCCGTCAAGGTGGTAGCCGAAGCCGAAAAGTATGACCTGATCATCCAGGAAGTTGTGTACAACAACGGCAAGCACGACATCACTGACAAGGTTCTCAAGATCCTCAACGCGGGTGCCAAGTAAGTCTTGGTTCTCCAGGTGAGTGGCATGGAACTCTCCCTGTCCGAAGTGGTCGGGCTGTTGGGGGGAGATGTCTATGGGCAGACTGACATGGTGCTCACCGGCATCGCTCCGCTGGAGACAGCGGAACAAGGTGACGTCAGTTTCCTGAGCAACCCCAAATACCAGCAGCAGTTGCAGTCCTCCCGTGCCGGATGCGTGATTGTGGGGCCCGCCATGCGGGAGGCCGCCATGGCGCGCGGCACCTGCATCGTCACCGACCAGCCTTATCTCTATTTCGCGCGCCTGACACAGCTGTGGAAGCGCAAGCGCAATGCGGCCATCCTGCCGTCCATTCATCCTTCTGCCGTGGTTGACCCCAGTGCCACGGTGCACTCCAGTGCCTCCGTCGGGCCGCTCTGCGTGGTCGAACGCGGCGCACGCATCGGTGCCGGCACAGTATTGAAATCGCGTGTCACCGTGGGCGAAGACTGCTCCATTGGTGAGCGTTGCATCCTCCATTCGGGCGTCGTCGTCGGTGCGGATGGGTTTGGCTTTGCTCCGAACGGTGAGACGTGGGTAAAAATTGAACAACTGGGGGCGGTCCAGATCGGCAACGATGTGGAAATCGGCGCCAACACCTGTATTGACCGGGGTGCGCTGCAGGACACCGTCATTGAGGATGGTGTCAAGCTCGACAACCTGATCCAGATCGGCCACAACGTACGCGTCGGGCGCAATACTGCCATGGCGGGATGTGCGGGCGTGGCTGGCAGTGCCACCATTGGACCCAATTGCACCGTGGGTGGTGGCGCCATCGTCCTGGGACATCTGACCCTGGGGGCCAATGTGCATATTTCGGCGGCTACCGTGGTCAGTCGCTCTATCCTGAAGCCTGGCAACTACACCGGCATGTTCCCGATTGATGACAACGCGTCCTGGGAGCGCAACGCCGCCACACTCAAGCAATTGCACAGTCTGCGCGACCGAATCAAAACCTTGGAAAAAGAGACAAAGAAATGATGGACATCCACAAAATTCTCAAACAGCTTCCCCACCGCTATCCCTTCTTGCTGGTAGACCGTGTCCTTGAGCTGGACAAGGGCAAGACCATCAAGGCGCTCAAGAATGTCACCATCAACGAGCCGTTCTTTGAAGGCCATTTTCCGCACCGTCCGGTCATGCCGGGCGTGTTGATGCTGGAAGCGCTGGCGCAGGCCGCTGCCTTGCTGGCGTTTGATGCGCTGAATACATCGCCAGACGAAAACACGGTGTACTACTTTGCCGGCATTGATGGTGCCCGATTCAAGCGTCCCGTGGAGCCAGGTGACCAGCTCATCCTGAATGTGGAAATGTTGCGCAACAAGGCCGGTATTTTCAAGTTCAAGGCCAGCGCTACTGTCGGTACGGAGTTGGCATGCGAAGCAGAATTGACCTGCGCCATGCGCACCATTGCCTGACCCGAGACGCGCTGTGAGCAATATCCACTCCACGGCCATCGTCGATCCTGCGGCCCAGATTGATCCGTCGGTCACCATTGGCCCGTACACGGTCATTGGCCCCCATGTCAGGATTGCCGCCGGCACCACCGTAGGCCCGCACTGCGTGATTGAAGGCCATACGACCATTGGGCGCGACAACCGCATCTTCCAGTTCAACTCGCTGGGCGCCATTCCGCAAGACAAGAAGTACGCAGGCGAGCCCTGCGAGCTGGTCATCGGCGATCGCAACACCATTCGCGAGTTTTGTACCTTCAATATTGGTTCCCCGGGCGACGCTGGTGTGACCCGTGTCGGCAACGACAACTGGATTATGGCTTACGTGCACCTGGCACACGATTGCCACGTCGGCAACAACACCATCTTCGCCAACAACTCGCAGCTGGCGGGCCATGTGCAGGTGGACGATTGGGTCATTCTGGGCGGCTTTACCGTGGTGCACCAGTTCGTGCGCGTGGGTGCCCACAGCATGACCGCCATGTGCTCGCTGCTGTTTGCCGATCTACCCCCGTTTGTCATGTGCCAGGGGCAACCTGCCGCTGCGCGCTCCATGAACTTTGAAGGTCTGCGCCGTCGCGGCTGGACGCCCGAGCGCATCTCCGGTGTCAAGGCGATCCACAAGGCGCTGTACCGTGATGACCTCACGCTGGAGCAGGCCAAGACGCGTATTGCCGAACTGGCTGCAGCGCAGCCGGTCACCGAGCCCGACGTCACCATGATGCTGTCCTTTCTGGACAAGACCACCGCGCAGCGCGGCATCGTTCGCTAGGCCCGAGCATGTCCAGCGGGGTGCCCGGGGGGAAAGCACCGACCATTGCCATGGTCGCGGGCGAAGCATCGGGCGACCTGCTGGCAGGGCTGCTCCTGGGCGGCCTCAAGGACCGCTGGCCGGAGCTGCAATCCCACGGCATCGGCGGCCCGCAGATGGCCAAACATGGCTTTGCCGCCTGGTGGCCGCACCACAAGCTTTCGGTGCATGGCTTCAGCTGGGAGTTGCTGCGCCGCTACCGCGAGATTGTGGGCATCCGCAAACAGCTCAAGGAACGGTTGTTGGCCCAGCGGCCCGATGTGTTCATTGGCGTCGATGCGCCGGACTTCAACCTTGATCTGGAAGCGGACCTCAAGGCGGCTGGTATCAAGACTGTGCATTTTGTGTCGCCCTCGGTGTGGGCCTGGCGCGCTAAGCGGCTGGAGAAGATGCGCCGCAGTGTGGACCATGTGCTGTGCATCTTCCCGTTTGAGCCGGAATTGCTGGCAGCCCACGGCATTGAAGCCACCTACGTCGGTCACCCCATTGCCAGCATCATTCCCATGGTGCCCAACAAAGCCTCAGCCCGCAGTGTGCTGGGCCTGGAGCCTTCGGACACCGTGGTGGCACTGCTGCCTGGTAGCCGTCCTGGCGAGATTCGCCACCTGGCCTTGCGGTTCTTTAAGGCTGCAGCCCTCGTCAAGGCTGTATACCCTGCTACCAAATTCATAGTGCCTGCGGTGCCGGGCCTGCGCGAGGAGATTGAAGCCATCGCGCAGCGCAGCGGCATGGCGCCGCACCTGCAGATTGTCACTGGCCAGTCCCACATCGTGCTGGCCGCCTGCGACGTCACCCTGATTGCGAGCGGCACCGCCACGCTGGAAGCTGCGCTCTTCAAGCGCCCCATGGTCATTGCGTACCACATGGGCTGGGTGTCGTGGCAACTCATGCAGCGCAAACGCCTGCAGCCCTGGGTGGGCCTGCCCAACATCCTGTGCCGTGATTTCGTGGTGCCCGAATTGCTGCAAAGCGCCGCCACGCCCGAGGCGCTGGCCCATGGTGTGCTGAACTGGCTGGACTCTGCACACCGCAACCCTGCGAAAATAGCCGAGCTTCAGGAAACCTTCACCACGCTGCACCAGACGCTGCAGCGCGACACCGCCACCCTTGCCACCCATGCCATCGAAAAAGTCCTCCAGGGTTAAAGCCCCGCCAACTGAACAAGTGGCGTTTGTCTTTGATCTGCCGGGTCTGGTGGCCGGTGTGGATGAGGCTGGGCGCGGCCCGCTGGCGGGGCCAGTGGTGGCGGCAGCTGTGATTCTGGACGACCTCAAGCCCATCAAGGGACTGAACGACTCCAAGAAGCTCACCGCCAAGCAAAGAGACAAGCTGTACGACGAAATCCGCGCCAAGGCCCTGTGCTGTTCTATCGCCCAGGCCAGTGTCGAAGAAATTGACGACATCAACATCCTGCAGGCCACCATGCTCGCCATGAAGCGCGCGGTGGAGGGCTTGCGCCTCAAGCCCGCCAAAGTGCTGGTTGATGGCAACCGCCTGCCGGTGCTGGATGTGCTGGCCGAAGCTATCGTGAAGGGCGACGCCACCGTGCCCGCCATCTCGGCCGCCTCCATCCTGGCCAAGGTGACCCGCGACCGCTGGTGCGCCGAGCTGGACGCCCAGTACCCGCAATATGGCTTCGCTGGCCACAAGGGCTATGGCACTGCAGAGCACCTGGCTGCGCTGCAGAAGCACGGCGCCTGCCCCGAGCATCGCAAGACCTTCAGCCCAGTGACCCAAGTCTTGGCCCAGGCGTTTGTCTGACATTGCCCATGGCCGAACCCGTCTCCATCACCTCCCGCGACAACCCGCTGCTCAAGGAGCTGCGCAAAGTCGCCCAGGACAACACCGCCTACCGCAAGGTCGGCCGCTTCTGGGTGGAGGGCGACCATCTGTGCAGTGCCGCCCTGCAACGCGGTGTGAAGCCCGCTGCGGCCGTGTATTCAGAGTCTTTTTGGCAAAACCCCAAGTCCAGGCCTCTAGCCCCCGTGGAATATGCGCGAGCAGCTATCAAAAACATAGTGATTCCGGATGGTCTGTTCCGTGAATTGAGCGGCCTGGAGTCGCCCGCCAGCGTCGGTTTTGTCATCGACCTGCCTGACGACGTGTCCTTGCAGCCGCTGGTGCCCACCGTCATCCTGGACCGGGTGCAGGATGCCGGCAACGTGGGCTCCATCTTGCGCAGCGCGGGGGCTTTTGGATTCCGGCAGGTGCTGGCACTCAAGGGCACCGCCGCCTTGTGGAGCCCGAAGGTGCTACGCGCCGGCATGGGCGCGCATTTCGGGCTGACCTTGCTGGAAGGCCTGACGATTGAAGACCTGCAAGCCTTGCAGGTGCCTATCGTGGTGACCAGCTCCCATCAGGGCGACCTGATCCAGAACCTGAAATTGCCGCATCCCTGCGCCTGGGCCATGGGCCACGAAGGGCAGGGCGTCTGCGCCGAGCTGATGCAGCGCGCTGCGGTGCATGTGCGCATCGGCCAGCCTGGCGGCGAGGAATCCCTCAACGTGGCCGCCGCCGCGGCTATCTGCTTGCATGCCAGCAGCATTCAGCGTTAGTATTACACCTGTAATAACATCTGGAGCCATGCCATGCATGTCCTCAAACTCACGCAAATTGGGAATTCGGTCGGAGCAGTGTTCCCCCGGGAACTGCTGAACCAGTTGCAACTGGAAAAAGGCGACGCCCTGTACGTCACCGAGTCGCCCGATGGGCTACGCATCACCAAACACAACCCCGAATTTGCCGAGCAGATGCAGGCTGCGCGCGACATCATGAAGCGCAGACGGGACGTGTTGCATGAGCTGGCCAAGTGACCGGCTGGGTCTGGCCTGACCGCGAGGTCATCATCGCGGTGCACGAGATGCAGTTGGCCGAGCACGGCGGGTTGGCGGGTGTGCGTGATGTTGGCCTGCTTGATTCGGCCTTGTCCCGGGCGCCCAATCTGGCGGCGTATGGAGACGCCGATGCGGCGGCCCTGGCTGCCGCCTACGGCTATGGCTTGTCCCGCAATCATCCGTTTATCGACGGAAACAAGCGCACGGGCTTTGTGGCGGCTGAATTGTTCCTCAATTTGAATGGCTTTGAGCTGAATGCCACCGACGCAGACTGCGTCATCACCATGCTGGGTGTGGCCGCAGGCGAAGTGTCCGAAGACGCCTTCGCCGCCTGGCTGCGCGCCCACACCGAAAAACGCCATGTCTGATCGCAGCAATCCCCTCACGGTCCGCGTCTACTGGGAAGACACCGATGCCGGTGGCGTGGTCTTCTACGCCAATTACCTCAAGTTCTTCGAGCGCGCCCGTACCGAGTGGCTGCGCGCCCTGGGCGTGGAGCAAACCACCCTGAAAGCCGACACCGGTGCCATCTTTGTGGTGGCTGAGGTCAATCTGCGCTATCTGGCGGCAGCCAAACTGGACGACCTGCTCATCATCACCGTCAAGGTGCTGGACCAGGGCGCTGCTTCGCTGGAACTGGAGCAGCAGGCCTGGCGGGCCGACACCTTACTGGCAGAGGGCAGCGTGCGGGTTGGGTGTGTGGATGGGGTGACCTTGCGTCCGCGGCGCATACCAAAGCAAGTTTTGGACGCCCTGTAAGGGAAAACGCTAGGCCCTCCGCTATAATGGGAGGCTTTCCAGTAAACAGCAGTCCCAAGCGCAGTTTAAGCAACATTCCCTCGTAAAAGCATCCGCCAGGAGTCCTTCTTGAGCGCGTTTGGGCGTACCCGTAACCCATTCGGAGAAACCAGTGCTTTTGTCTCTCAAGGGAACCACCCCACCCGCCATCCTGGCGCTCGCAGACGGCACGGTCTACATTGGCAATTCCATTGGAGCCGCCGGCTCCACAGTCGGTGAGGTCGTGTTCAACACGTCCATGACCGGCTACCAGGAGATCCTTACCGATCCCAGCTATTGCCAGCAGATCGTCACGTTGACCTATCCCCACATCGGCAGCTACGGCATCAACCCCGAAGACGTGGAGTCCAGCAAGGTTCACGCGTCTGGTTTGATCATCAAGGATTTGCCCTTAGTGGCGTCCAACTTCCGCTCCACCCAGACTCTTTCGCAGTATCTGGTGGCCGAGGGCACGGTCGCTATTGCCAACATCGACACCCGCCAGTTGACCCGCCAGTTGCGCACCCAGGGCGCGCAAAACGGCTGTATTCTGGCGCTGGCCGCTGGTGAAGCCGTAACCAAAGAAGCGATTGAAAAGGCAGTTGCCGCCGCCAAGGGCGCGCCCAGCATGTCCGGTCTCGATCTGGCCAAAGTGGTGTCCAGCACCGGCAGCTACGGTTGGACCGAGTCCGAGTGGGTCCTTGGCACAGGCTATGGCGCGCAGTCCGCACCCAAGTTCCATGTGGTGGCCTACGACTTTGGTGTCAAGAAGAACATCCTGCGCATGCTGGCTGAACGTGGTTGCAAGGTCACCGTGGTACCGGCGCAAACGCCCGCTGCGGAAGTGCTCAAGCACCAGCCCAACGGTATCTTCCTGTCGAACGGCCCTGGCGACCCGGAGCCTTGCGACTACGCCATTGCTGCGACCAAAGAACTGATCGAAACCGGCATTCCCACCTTCGGTATCTGTCTGGGCCACCAGATCATGGCGCTTGCATCGGGCGCCAAGACCTTCAAGATGAAATTTGGTCACCATGGTGCCAACCATCCGGTC
>CAUJJV010000103.1 GCA_963205375.1 Pseudomonadota bacterium | reverse complement strand
CGCGGGAATAGCTCAGTTGGTAGAGCGCAACCTTGCCAAGGTTGAGGTCGAGAGTTCGAGACTCTTTTCCCGCTCCAGTTTTTAGGAAAAGGGAAGCAAAATGCTTCCCTTTTTCATTATTTGCAAGTAACGCTGGCGCGGTAGCAAAGCGGTTATGCCCCGGATTGCAAATCCGGTTAGTCCGGTTCGACTCCGGACCGCGCCTCCAGTATTTCTGGAACACAATGCCCCGTTGACGACAGTTGGCGGGGCATTTTTGTTCCACAATAGTGCGCTAGTGCCCGAGTGGTGAAATAGGTAGACACATCGGACTTAAAATCCGCCGCTTCGTGAATAACGGGCGTACCGGTTCGATTCCGGTCTCGGGCACCATCAGAATCAAATATGACAAGCTATAACGCCCCCTTTGAAATTCATGTTCATGGACAGGTGCTGTTGCGTCCGGATGTTGACTTCGCGCAATTACAGGATGCCCTGAAGCCCATGTGGAAATATGCCGGTGCGCGTTCGCTGTCGGATGGTGCTGCCAGTACCTATGAGGAAGAGCCTGGTATCAAGTTTGATGCAGATGACCATCTGCTGCAGATGTGCTGGACAGTACCCGGTGATGAAGACTTCCGGCAGACGCTGGATGAGGTCTGCATGAACCTCAATGAAATCGCCAGTGCAGGTGCAGCGATTGAAGTGACGTTCTATGACGCTGATTTTGATGAGGAAGACGGTCCAGCGGGAGGCCAGTCGCGCGACGACTTCGTCATGTTGTTTGTTGGCCCCAATCCCGCTGCCATCATGCAGGTACAACGGGACTTGCTGGTGCAGGACGTTATCAACATGATGGAGCGTCATTTTGATGGCGCGGAACTTGGTGGTGTGGTCGCCGAGATAGACAAGCTATTCACCAGCCGTTTTGACGAATTGGTGAGCTCACTTGAAATTGGCAAACCACCGCGCGGACCCGGAGGTGGTCATGGTGGTGGTCACGGAGGGGGACGCAAGCCCCGCCATCTGCACTGACAACGGCCCTATGCTCAAGAAGATTGGTGTACAGCAGCTGACTTTGGGGATGCACCTCAAGGAATTTTGTGGCTCCTGGATGGAGCATCCATTCTGGCGCACCGGGTTTGTGATTACAGACTCCAAGGACATTGCCAGCATTCTTGCAAGTAGCATCAAGGAAGTGTGGATCGATTGTGACAAGGGTCTGGATGTTGCGCAGGGTGAGGCGGCAGTATCGGAGGCTGAGTCCGAGGCCCAGGTAGAAGCTGAAATGCAGCAGGCTGCGCAGTCCCGACGCACTGTGGCGCCTGTGTCGACGGCAGCAGAGCTGGAACGTGCGGCCAGCATCTGTATGCAGTCCAAGCAAGCGGTCATTTCGATGTTTCAGGAAGCCCGCATGGGCAAAGCCATCGATGTCGGTGGAGCGCAGCAGATGGTGGAGGAAATCTCGGATTCTGTCAGCGCCAATCCGGGAGCGCTGATCAGTCTTGCGCGTCTGAAGACGGTGGATGACTACACTTACATGCATTCCGTGGCTGTTTGCGCAATGATGGTTGCGCTGGCAAAGCAGCTGGGACTGGATGAGAAAGAAACACGTGCAGCCGGACTTTCCGGTTTGCTGCACGACCTGGGCAAGGCGACGATGCCGATGGATGTGCTCAACAAGCCGGGAAAGTTAACGGACGCCGAGTTTGCCATTATCAAGACCCATCCCCAGGAAGGGCATCGCATGCTGCTGGGCGTGAGCAACGTGGACTCGATGGTTCTGGATGTCTGTCTCCACCACCACGAGAAAACGGATGGTTCGGGTTACCCCAAGGGATTGAAGGGCGACGAGATCAGTCTGTTCGCCAAGATGGGCGCCGTTTGCGACGTGTATGACGCGATCACATCGAATAGGCCTTACAAGGCTGGCTGGGACCCTGCGGAGTCGTTGCGCAAGATGGCCGAGTGGGCCAACGGGCACTTTGATCCCAAGGTGTTCCAGGGGTTCGTCAAGAGTCTGGGTATTTACCCGATTGGCTCGTTGGTACAGCTGAGCTCGGGGCGCCTTGGTGTGGTGGTGGAGCAGACCGGCAAGTCATTGACCACGCCGGCTGTCAAAGTCTTCTTTTCCACCAAGTCCAATATGCGGATCGTGCCGGAAGTTGTTGATCTATCCCGCCCAGGGACACTGGAAAAAATTGTCAGCCGGGAAGACCCGGCCAAGTGGCGGTTTGCAGATCTCAACGAGTTGTGGTCGGGTTTGCCTTCTGCACGATAGTCAGCCGCCACCTCGAACCAACGCAACGGCCCTTTTCAGGGCCGTTGTCGCTTGATTAGCAGCCGCGTGTAACCGGCATCTCCACCGGGGCGACTTTCGGGTTGTACTTGCCGAGTTCCAGTTTTGCAATGGCATTGCGGTGCACTTCATCAGGACCGTCTGCGAATCGCAGGGTACGTGCATTGGTGTAAGCATAGGCGAGCGGGAAGTCATCGCACATACCTGCACCACCGTGCACCTGCATCGCCCAATCGATCACTTCACAGGCCATCGACGGCGCCACTACCTTGATCATGGCGATCTCGTTCTTGGCAAACTTGTTGCCGGCAATGTCCATCATCCAGGCCGCCTTCAGTGTCAGCAAGCGGGCCATGTCGATCTTGCAGCGTGCTTCTGCAATGCGTTCCTGCGTCACGGTTTGTGCTGCAATGGGCTTGCCAAAGGCAACACGGCTGGAGGCACGTCGGCACATCAGCTCCAGGGCGCGTTCGGCCAAACCAATCAGGCGCATGCAGTGGTGGATGCGGCCAGGGCCAAGGCGACCCTGGGCGATTTCAAAACCACGGCCTTCGCCGAGCAGAATGTTGTTGACCGGCACGCGGACGTTTTCGAACAGCACTTCCATGTGTCCATGCGGCGCGTCGTCATATCCGAATACGTTGAGGGGACGTACCACCTTAAGGCCAGGCGTATTGGCCGGAACCAGCACCATGCTCTGTTGCGAGTGGCGTGGGGCCTCAGGGTCCGTTTTGCCCATGGTGATGTAAATGGAGCAACGCGGGTCGCCTGCACCGGAGGTCCACCATTTGCGTCCATTGATGACATAGTCGTCACCCTGGCGCTCAATACGGGTCTCGATGTTGGTCGCGTCGCTGGAAGCCACCGCAGGTTCTGTCATGGCAAATGCGGACCGGATTTTTCCTTCGAGCAAGGGCTTGAGCCAACGAGCCTTGTTTTCGTCAGAGCCGTAGCGGGCAATGGTTTCCATATTGCCGGTGTCCGGCGCAGAGCAGTTGAACACTTCGCTGGACCACATGACGCGTCCCATGATTTCGGCGAGGGGGGCATACTCCTGGTTGGTCAATCCGGCGCCGTGGTAACCCGATGCTTCTGCACTGTCCACCGGCAGGAACAGGTTCCATAAGCCCACAGCCTGCGCCTTGGGTTTGAGGTTTTCAATGGTTTGCAGGGGAGTCCAGCGCTTGCCTGCTGCCGTGTTGGCTGCAATTTCTGCGTGGTATGCGCCTTCCGCCGGATAGATGTGTTCTTCCATGAACTTGAGCAAACGTGCTTGCAGTTCCTTGGTCTTGGGTGAGTAGTCAAAGTCCATGAGTTCTCCGGTTGAATGTTGCGGTACAAAAAAATAGTAAAAATTACGCCTTCTTGGCAAAACCCCAGGCCATTTGCGCCAGTGGGCGTGCGCCAGCAGCCGAGCTCACAGCCTGCGCACTGGAAGCGGTTCCCGCTTCGACGCGCTTGGCAATGCCTTGCAGAATGGCTGCGATGCGGAACATGTTGTAGGCCATATAGAAGTTCCAGTCGGTTTTTAGCTGCTGTGGGTCGGCCAGACCGGTACGGTCGCAGTACCGGCGGATGTATTCGTCCTCCTGGGGAATGCCCAGGGCGTCGAAATCCAGGCCGCCAATGCCGCGGAAAGCCCCTGGAGGAATGTGCCAGGCCATGCAGTGGTAGCTGAAGTCAGCCAATGGGTGGCCCAGTGTGGAAAGCTCCCAGTCGAGCACCGCAATGACCTTGGGTTGTTGCTGGTCGAACATGAGGTTGTCGAGGCGGTAGTCGCCATGAACAATGCTCACCATGCTTTCATCCCGTGCCATGGAGGGAATGTTTTTCGGCAACCACTCCATCAACTGGTCCATCTCCGGGATAGGCTGGGTAATGGACGCTGTGTACTGTTTGCTCCAGCGGCCAATCTGGCGCTCGAAATAATTGCCTGGCTTGCCATAGCCTGCGAGTCCCCGTTCGGCGAATTTGACGGTATGCAGGGCAGAAATGACGCGGTTCATTTCGTCATAAATCGCACCGCGTTGCGCGCGGTCCATGCCTGGCAGTGATTGGTCCCAAATGACCCGACCCTGCATGAATTCCATGACATAGAACGCACGGCCAATGATGGATTCATCTTCACACAGACAGTACATGGTTGGCACGGGTACATCGGTACCCGCCAGCCCTTGCATGACGGCGAACTCGCGTTCGACGGCGTGGGCCGAAGGCAGGAGCTTGGCCACGGGGCCGGGCTTGGCCCGCATGACGTAGTTCTTTGCGGGCGTGACCAGTTTGTAGGTCGGGTTGGATTGGCCGCCCTTGAACATTTCAACTGTCAGGGGTCCTTCAAAACCGGAGAGGTTTTTGGTCAGCCAGGCGCTGAGCGCTGCAATATCAAAGGCGTGCTTTTCGGATACCGCTCCGGTACCCACAAAGTGGTCAAAGTTGCTCATTGGTCGGTGTCTGGAGTTGAGGATTAATCGTCGGATTCGATGATGCGCATGAGGGCGGGGCGGTCGCAAATCACCAGGCCACCGGGTTCGATACGAATCACGTTCTCACGCTCCATGGTCTTGAGTTCCTGGTTCACGCGCTGGCGTGAAGCGCCCAGCAGTTGCGCCAGTTCTTCCTGTGCGAGTTGCAGACCAATGCGCACTTCGCTGCCGTTGTTCAGGCAGGGTACGCCGTAGCTTCTGGCCAAGTGTGTCAACTGCTTGGCCAGGCGTGCGCGAAGGGGCAGCGTATTGAGGTCTTCCACCAATCCGTAGAGCTGGCGAATGCGCCGTGCATGCAGGCGAAGCATGGCTTCGTACAACTCGGCATGGGTGGCAAGAATCTTCCGGAAGTCGGCCTTGGCCACGCACAGGATCGTGCTGTTGCCATGGGCGTAGGCATCGTGCGTGCGCCGGTCCCCGTCGAAAATCGACACATCGCCAAACCAGATGCCGGGCTCGACATAGGTCAGGGTGATCTGCTTGCCCGAGATGGAGGTGGAGCTCACCCGAATGGCTCCCTTTGCGCAGGCAATCCACTCCTCTGGCGGCTCGCCCCGGGCCGTGATCAGGTCCCCGTCCTTGTAACGTTTGACGTAGGCGCATCGAAGAATGTCGTGTTTGAGGGAGGGAGACAATGAAGAGAACCAGCGACCAGAATTGATTGCTGCACGTTCTTCAATGGTAAGAATAGGTTCGTCCATAGCCTGTCCTTTGCGTGACTGTGTGTGTCATAGGTGACCCCTGCATTGTCACCCCCGGGACCTGGACACACGCAGATGTTTGTCACCTGCGTGTCTTGCCGCGCTATTCTTCTTCGTGCAGCAGGCTCAGCCCAATGGCACCCCGGCGGCGCAGCCAGGGACTGGGACGGTAGCGCTGGTCCCCGTAGACGGTTTGCATGTTGAACAGCACTTCCAGCACGTTGGTGGGGCCGTAGAGGTTGCCCATGGCGAGGGGGCCCTGGGGGTAGCCCAGACCGAGTGTGACCGCGATCTCCAGGTCGGCCGGTGAGCAGACTCCTTGCTGGCAGATGTCGCTGGCGATATTGACGATATGGGCTACCACGCGCTGCGTGACAAAGCCACCACTGTCCCGGATGACGCTGACGGCCTTGCCGTCTCTGGCAAAAAGGGCGTGGGCCGCGTCGCGCATGTCGGTGCGTGTGGCCGGGTTGGTTGCCAGTACCCGGCGCTTCGTGGTGGCGTCGTCCACCAGCATGTCGATGCCTACAGTGCGTGCGGGGTCCAGCCGCTCCACGACAGCTACGGTGGTGATGTCAAATCCCAGCGGGGCGACCAGTGTCAATGCGTTGGGCGAGGGCGATTGACCTGTTTCGATCTTGGCCCCGAGGTTCTTGAGCAGCAGCAGGAGTTCGGCACGCCGTGCTGCCCGTGGCGACAGCCAGACCGGAGGCATTTCCTCCACGACAGGGACTGCTGGTTCTGCGGGTACCTGCGCGCCGCCGTCTGCGTATTTGTAGAAACCCTCGCCAGTCTTGCGGCCCAGCAATCCTCCAGCCAGGCGCTGCGTGGTGATGACACTGGGGCGGTAGCGCGCCTCTTCAAAGTACTGGTGGTAGATGGACTCCATCACCGGGTGAGATACGTCCAGACCGGTCAGGTCCATCAGTTCAAAGGGGCCGAGCTTGAAGCCGGCCTGGTCACGCAGTATGCGGTCGATGGTGGCGAAATCAGCCACTCCTTCGGACGCGATGCGCAGCGCCTCGGTACCGTAGCCGCGACCTGCATGGTTGACGATGAATCCGGGCGTGTCCTGGGCAACAACGGGCGTGTGTCCCATTTGCCGGGCGTAGGTGCTCAAGGTCTGCACTACGGTGGCTTGCGTGCGCAGTCCGGCGATCACTTCCACCACCTTCATCAGCGGGACGGGGTTGAAGAAATGGAAGCCGACAACCCGTTCAGGGTGTTTCAGACCCGCGGCGATGGAGGTGATCGACAGGGAGGATGTATTGCTGGCCAGTACCGCGTCGGGGCGGGCAATGGTTTCCAGTTCCTTGAGCAGGCCCGTCTTGACGTCCAGTCGTTCCACGATGGCTTCCACGATCAGGTCGCATTCAGCCAGTTGCTGCAAGGTGGAGGCCAGTGCGATGCGGCCCAGGCACGCCGCCGCGTCCTCTGCAGACATGCGCTGTTTTTCCACCATGCGTGCCCACTGGGATTGCAGGTGGTCCCGCGCCGCCTGGGCGGCTTGGGTGTTGGTGTCATACAGGTGCACGGTGCTGCCTGCCTGCGCTGCAATTTGCGCAATGCCACGGCCCATGGCGCCTGTTCCGATGATTCCGACAGTGGAGTAAATGGGTTTCATAGTGGCTGATTATCGCCAGCCGCGGGCTGTGCGAAAATTGCCCCTATTCATGACAAAAATTTGCACTATCGGAACGTTGGCGTTGGCAGTTGCCCTGGTGGCTGGAGGCTCTGACGTTTCCGCATTGACGCTCGGACGCTTGCGTGGTTCTGCGCTGCTGGGGCAGCCGATAGATGTGACGGTGCCAGTGCAAATCAGTGGGGATGAGGATCCTGCGCAAGCCTGTTTTGAAGCCGATGTTTTCTACGGCGACGGCCATCGGGAGTCCGGACAGATAACCACCAGCGTGCAATCGGGGGCGTCTTCGCAGACGGTCCAGGTGCGTATTCGTACGTCGACCCGGGTGGATGAGCCGGTGGTGACCGTCTACCTGAAATCGGTATGTGGGCAGAAGACGTCCAAACGATACGTGCTGTTGGCAGACTTGGCCAGTGAGGTCACACCGTCGGTCGCCCCGGTCGTGCTCGCTGCACCTATGGTGTTGTCCGTGCCAGTCGCGAAGAGTACTGCGGGCGCTGAGCGTGCCAGCGCATCGCAAGGAACGGTTGCTTCCAAGACAACAAACAAAGCTGTTGTTACGGCGAATTCCCCGAAACCCCAACCCGCCAAACTACCAAAACCGGTGGGTTCCCAACCGGTTAGCAAAGCCCGGCTGAAGCTCACACCACTCGAATTGGGGCCGGAGCGAGACCCTGTTCTCCGTTCCAGCGATGCATTGACATCGGCACCTGCTGAGGACTTGCAGAAACGCGTGGAGGCTCTGGCCATGTGGCGTGCGCTCAACGCCAGTGCCCAGGACATCCTGAAAGAAGAGGCCAGGATGCAGGCCCTGGAGGGCGATCTCAAGCGTCTGGGCGACATGACTGCGAAAAATCGCCAGTCGCTGCAGGATGTGACATCCCGGCTGGAGCAGTCTGAGGCGCAGCGTTATGCCAATCCGCTGGTGTATGCGCTGATGGTCGGGCTAATGGCCTGCCTGGCGGCCATGGTGCTGTTATGGCAGCGCTTGCGCAGAGCGGGGGCCACCGATCGCCCCTGGTGGGGAGCGCAGGACGATGTGGACGCCCAGTCCCGGCTGCAAGAAGAGCTGGAAGACGAGCAGGGGCCGTTGACCGAAGTGATGACGGACCGGAGCAGCGGAACATCCGTATCCACCAGCGTTGAAAGCCGTCCCTCGGTGCCACATGACCCCACCGCCGTTGACATCGATCTTGAAATGGGGGAATCCGTGTTTGCGCCCCCCCACTTGGTATCGCCTGCGTTCAAACCGTCGCAGCCGGGAGATTTTTTACCGAGCGCCGCAGGTGCGTTGCGGGCGATCAACTCCAAGGAAATGCTGGACGTACGGCAGCAAGCCGAGTTCTTCATGACACTGGGCCAGTACGAAGATGCCATTGGCCTGCTGGAGGCCAGTATC
>CAUJJV010000102.1 GCA_963205375.1 Pseudomonadota bacterium | reverse complement strand
GGTGACGTGCGGACGATGCGCACTGCGGCAAGTTTGCTGGCTGCGCCCGGGCAACTCCAGATGCCGGTGGCGCAGATTGCAAATCCGGAAGAAGCGAAGGATGTCCCGCCCCACTGCATTCCGGTGCTGCAGGTGGGGCCGCCCATGGCGCCCGTGGCGGTGGGGCAGGTCAGTGGCATCGCCGGCGAGTTCGCGGGGCGCTGCGTGCAGTGGGCTGCCGAAGCGGCTTTGCGTGGCGAGATTGCTGCCCTGGTGACCGCGCCCTTGCACAAGGAGGCGCTGTCTGCCGCCGGTGCGCCTTATAGCCAGTTTCCCGGGCACACGGAAATGCTGCAGGCGGCTGCAGCCAGGCATCTTGGCAAGGCAGTGCAGGACGTGCCGGTGCGCATGATGCTTGCCAACGACGAGTTGCGCACGGTGCTTGTGAGCATCCATGTGTCACTGCGCGACGCGCTGGCTGCGGTGACGTATGACAATGTCCTGCAGACGATCCGCATCACCCATTCGGCCCTGACGGCCGCGCTAGGGCGTGCGCCCCGGATCGGCGTGGCGGGGCTGAACCCGCATGCGGGCGAGGGCGGGCTGTTCGGGCGTGAAGAAATTGAAGTGATAGCGCCAGCGATGGCTGCAGCGCGAGCACAGGGGTGTGATGTGTCAGGCCCCTGGGCACCGGATACGGTGTTCATGCGCGCCCGTAACGGCGCCGGACATCCTGGCGAGTTTGATGTGGTCGTGGCGCAGTACCACGATCAGGGGCTGATTCCGGTGAAATACCTGGGAGTGGAGAAGGGTGTCAATGTCACCCTGGGTCTGCCACTGGTGCGCACCAGTCCGGACCACGGAACCGCATTTGATATTGCGGGAACCGGCAGCGCCGATGCGTCCAGCCTGCTGGAGGCTGTCCGCATGGCTCAAGTGTTATTGGTGGGGGCCGCAGGGAATTTGCCGCCGGGTCGCCCCAAAGCAAATTAGCCCCCCTGGGGGGCAGCGACCCGAGTAGCGGCGGAGCGTGGGGGTCCTACTTTTTGAGGCTGTCGCGGATTTCGCGCAGCAAGACGACGTCTTCGGGTGTCACCGGTGCGGCGGCAGGTGCTGCGGGCTCTTCCTTCTTCAGGCGGTTGATCTGTTTGATCATCAGGAAGATGATGAACGCCAGAATGGCGAAGTTCACCGCCACGGTGATGAAACTGCCATAGGCAAACACGGGAACGCCAGCTTTCTTAAGGGCTGCCAGGGTGTTTTCTGTGCCGGCAGGGATAGCGCCCAATGCAACGTACAGGTTGGAAAAGTCCAGTTTTCCAATAATTGCGCCGACCAGCGGCATGATCAGGTCGCCGACCACCGAGTCCACAATCTTCCCAAAGGCGCCACCGATGATCACGCCGACGGCCAGATCGACCACATTGCCCTTGACGGCAAATTCCTTGAATTCCTGCATCATTCCCATTTGGTGATCCTTTGTGAGTTGTTGATAGTTCGTCTATTGTCCACAAAAACAAGGGGTTTAACTTCAACAACCCGGCGCACCGCGTTGAATACTCCTATGGCCGTCAGCTACAATCGGGTCTTACCCCCGTAGTGATGTTCATTGAGGATTCTCATGAGTGAAACCCTTGTCGGCACCCAGCCGATCGACTCCAGCAAGCGCACGTGGTTGATTGCTTCCGGATGCGCAGGCGCCGTCGGTGGCGTTGCAACCGCAATTCCCTTCGTCAGCACTTTCCAGCCTTCCGAGCGTGCCAAGGCCGCCGGTGCCGCCGTTGAGGTGGATATTGCCGGACTCAAGCCCGGCGAAAAGGTGACCGTCGAATGGCGTGGCAAGCCCGTGTGGGTCGTTCGTCGCACACCGGAGCAGCTTGCAGCCCTGGGCAAGGTGACAGACCAGCTGGCAGACCCTGAATCCAAGCGCAAGCCTGACGAATTCACTCCTGTCTACGCCCGTAATGAAGGCCGCTCCATCAAGCCCGAGTTTTTTGTCGCTGTTGGCATCTGCACCCATCTGGGTTGCTCGCCTTCGGATAAGTTTCAGACGGGTGCCCAGCCCTCCCTGCCGGATGACTGGCAAGGCGGTTTCCTGTGCCCCTGCCATGGTTCGACTTTCGACATGGCAGGCCGCGTTTTCAAGAACAAGCCTGCTCCAGACAATCTGGAAATTCCCCCGCACATGTACCTCTCTGACAGCAAGTTGCTGATCGGTGAAGACAAAAAAGCCTGACCTAGAAGCGTACGGAGAAACACATGGCTGAATTCAAGGATATTTCCCCCAACGCTTCGGCGGGCGCCAAGCTCACCAACTGGTTTGAGAACCGCTTTCCCACGGCGTTTGATGCCTACAAGGTCCATATGTCGGAGTACTACGCTCCGAAGAACTTCAATTTCTGGTACATCTTTGGCTCGCTGGCGCTGCTGGTGCTGGTCATCCAGATCGTGACTGGCATTTTCCTGGTGTTGCGCTACAAGCCCGATGCTGCGCTGGCCTTCGGTTCGGTGGAATACATCATGCGCGATGTGCCATGGGGTTGGTTGATCCGCTACATGCACTCCACGGGCGCTTCTGCCTTTTTTGTGGTGGTCTATCTGCACATGTACCGTGGCCTGATTTACGGTAGCTACCGCAAGCCGCGCGAGCTGGTCTGGGTGTTTGGCTGCGCGATTTTCCTGGCGTTGATGGCCGAAGCTTTCATGGGTTACCTGCTGCCCTGGGGCCAGATGAGCTACTGGGGTGCCCAGGTGATCGTGAACCTGTTTGCCGCCATTCCATTCGTTGGCCCAGATCTGGCTTTGCTGATCCGTGGTGACTACGTGGTGGGTGACGCAACACTGAACCGCTTCTTCAGCTTCCACGTGATTGCTGTGCCGCTGGTGCTGCTGGGTCTGGTGGTTGCGCACTTGCTGGCGCTGCACGATGTGGGTTCCAACAACCCCGATGGCGTGGAAATCAAGGGCCCCAACGCTCCCCGCGATGCCCAGGGTCATCCTCTGGACGGTATTCCGTTCCACCCCTACTACACCGTGCACGATATCTTCGGTGTCAGCGTGTTCCTGATGGTTTTCACCGCCATCATCTTCTTCGCGCCCGAGTTCGGCGGTTACTTCCTGGAGTACAACAACTTCATCCCGGCCGATCCGCTGAAGACACCATTGCACATTGCACCGGTCTGGTACTTCACGCCGTTCTACTCGATGCTGCGTGCCATCACCACGGAAATGATGTATGCCCTGATCGCCATCGTGCTGGGGGCCGCCGTGTTCAGCGCCATCAAGTTCAAGATGCCCACCTTGTTCAAGGGCATTCTGGTCGGTGCTGCTGTAGTGGTGACTGCCATGATGCTGTCCATCGATGCCAAGTTCTGGGGTGTGGTGGCCATGGGTGGTGCGGTCGTGATCCTGTTCTTCCTGCCCTGGCTGGACAACTGCGAAGTCAAGTCCATGCGCTACCGCCCTGACTGGCACAAGTACCTCTATGCGGTGTTTGTGGTGAACTTCGTCGTGCTGGCCTACCTGGGTACCCAGCCTCCGTCGCCTGTCGGTGAGCGCATTTCCCAGGTTGGAACCCTGTTCTACTTCGGTTTCTTCCTGCTGATGCCTTGGTGGAGCCGCATTGGTGAGTCCAAGCCAGTGCCAACCCGTGTCAACTTTGTTGCCCACTGAGCCGGAGACATTGAGAATGAAAAAAGTACTGATCACCCTGATCGTTGCGCTCGGTTTTGTGGCCGGAGCACACGCCAGTTCTGGCGGTATCGCCTGGGACAAGGCTCCCAACAAGACCAACGATATGGCGGCCTTGCAAAATGGCGCCAAATTGTTTGTTAACTACTGCCTCAACTGCCATTCAGCAGCCTTCATGCGTTTCAACCGCCTGAAGGACATCGGTTTGACCGAGCAGCAGATCAAGGACAACCTCCTGTTCACCACCGAAAAAGTGGGCGAAACCATGAAGGCGTCTATTGATCCCAAGCAGGCGAAAGACTGGTTTGGTGCCAACCCTCCTGATCTGACTGTCATTGCGCGTTCGCGTTCTGCAGCTGGACAGGGTACCGGTGGCGATTACCTTTACACCTATCTGCGTACCTACTACCCGGACGAAACCCAGGCTACTGGCTGGAATAATCTGGCATTCCCCAATGTCGGCATGCCCCATGCACTGTGGGAATTGCAGGGCAAGCGTGTTCCAGTGTTTGAAACCAAGGGCGCACCTGGCCATGAAGAGCATGTTCTCAAGGGCTGGGAGCAATTGACTCCCGGAACCATGACACCCGGACAATATGACCAGGCCGTGGGTGATCTCGTGAGCTACCTGCAGTGGATGGGTGAGCCCGCGCAACACAGCCGGGTTCGCCTCGGAGTCTGGGTGTTGTTGTTCTTGTGCGTTCTGACCTTCTTCACCTATCGCCTGAATGCGGCGTTCTGGAAAGACGTCAAGTAAAGCATGCAGTCAGGTCGCCACGCGGGTGGTGCCTGCCGATTCAGAGTGGGTCGCCCTGGCAACCCACTCTTTTTAATTTTTAGGAGTCTCTTGCCATGATGGTGCTGTATTCAGGAACAACCTGCCCCTTTTCCCACCGTTGCCGGTTTGTGCTGTTTGAAAAAGGCATGGACTTCGAGATCCGCGATGTGGATTTGTACAACAAGCCCGAAGACATCAGCGTGATGAATCCCTACGGGCAGGTCCCCATTCTGGTGGAACGCGACCTGATCCTGTACGAGTCCAACATCATCAACGAGTACATTGACGAGCGCTTCCCCCATCCCCAGCTCATGCCTGGCGACCCGGTGGATCGCGCCCGTGTGCGTCTGTTCCTGCTCAATTTTGAGAAAGAGTTGTTCGTGCATGTTTCCACACTGGAGGCCCGTGCTTCCAAGGGAAATGAGAAGGCACTGGAAAAAGCCCGCGCGCACATCCGTGATCGTCTGACACAGCTTGCGCCTGTTTTCCTGAAAAACAAGTACATGCTGGGCGACAATTTTTCCATGCTGGACGTGGCTATTGCGCCCTTGCTCTGGCGTCTGGACTACTACGGTATTGACCTCAGCAAAAATGCTGCGCCTCTGCTCAAATACGCTGAGCGCATCTTTTCGCGCCCGGCCTACATTGAGGCACTGACACCTTCAGAGAAGGTCATGCGCAAGTAACCTGCACGTATCGCCATGATTGATGCCAGCGATTCCAGTTCAACCCGTCCTTACCTGATCCGGGCACTCTATGAGTGGTGCACGGATAACGGTTACACACCGTTTATTGCGGTGCTTGTGGATGAGGGTGTTCGCGTGCCCAACGAGTACGTGAAAGACGGTGAAATTGTGCTCAACATCAGTTTCGATGCGACCAGTGCATTGAAGCTCGGCAACGAGTACATTGAATTCAAAGGCCGGTTTGGCGGTGTGGCGCGTGACATCCTGGTACCGGTGGACCGGGTGCTGGCGATCTATGCGAGGGAAAACGGACAAGGTATGGCGTTTCCCATGCTGGCAAGCTCTGGTGATGCACCGGATGAAGCTGCGGCAGAAAGCAAGCCCACAGTGTTGTCCAGCGTGGTCAAAACACCCGATGACAAGGGTCCTGACGGCCCACGTCCTGGCGGTGGAGCAAGACCTGCATTGACGCGCGTAAAGTGAGTCTTTAGGTAGGGTAGAATCCAGCCCGTGCCGCTTTAGCTCAGTTGGTAGAGCAACCGCCTTGTAAGCGGTAGGTCGTCAGTTCGAATCCGACAAGCGGCACCAAAAACACAAAAGCCTTTCAGGTCATCAACCTGAAAGGCTTTTTCTTTTTGTTACCTTAATTCGTGCCCCGTGATGTTTGAACCTTGAGCCGAATTGCGGTAACCTCGCAACCCTTGGAGCGCAAATGCGACTCCAGTGCGGGCAGAAGCTGTCGAACTTTCGCGGCGACTGCACTGTTGTCCAGCAGCAGACACCAGGTGGTACCGTCAATCGGTCCGGCATGGATGGTCGATCTCAATGCTGCGGGAATCAGGGGTTGTATGGCCCTAAGGCGGGCTGTCGACTCTGTTGTCAGATCAGCCAGTCGTGCAAGTGCAGGCGAATCTTGCGTGGCCTGCAGCACGGTAATGGAACGAGATCGGCGGTTCATGGCCCAGGAATATGAGGTTTCAGGATGCAATTGATTATCACGGATGCCTGGCTGGCAAGAAGCCATGCCATTCACCTTAGTGGAACCAAGCTGGTTCTGGCGATGGTGGGTCTCTCTCTGGCCTTGATGCTGGTGTCGTTGGGCATGTACCACTGGGTGTTCCTCAAAGGCGCGCGCGAAGGTTGGCCTGTCATTGGTTCTCTGGTGCGATTGGTGGTGAAGGACGAGTTTGCCCAGCGCGACCGGTTCATGCGCGAAAACATCGAGGTCATGGCCAAGAAGCTCGGCGAGATGCAGGCCAAGATGCTGCAGTTGGAGTCGTTGGGAGAGCGCGTCTCCGGTTTGGCCGGGGTCAATCCTGCAGATATCAAAATCAAGCCGGGCCAGGGCGGCACACTGGTGGCTGGGCGTGACCTGTCTCTCGATGAGCTTCAGTCCACGCTGAATGATCTGGACCTGGTGGCAAACCAGCGCACCGATTTGATGACGGTCATCGAGTCACGCCTGTTCGAGCAGAAGATCAAGAAAATGATGGTGCCGACCCAGCAGCCAGTTCAGGGCGTCAATCTCGGGTCTGCTTTTGGCTGGCGCATCGATCCGCTCTCTGGTACCTCTGCTCTGCATACGGGACTGGACTTCCCGGCCGAGCAGGGGACACCCATCTATTCCGCTGCCGGGGGCGTTGTGGTGACGCAGGAGTACCACATGCAGTATGGAAACCTGGTGGAGGTGGATCATGGCAATGACCTGATCACGCGGTATGCCCATGCTTCACGGGTGTTTGTTAAAAAAGGCGACCTTATCAAGCGCGGCCAGAAGCTGGCCGAAGTGGGCTCGACGGGCCGCTCAACCGGGCCGCACCTGCACTTTGAGGTGCTGGTGCAGGGCGTTCCCCAAGACCCGCAGAAGTTTCTGAATGCCGGACGCAATCTCCCGGGCGCGCAGGTGGCACAAGCCAATCCATCCGCTGGAACGCTTGCGCAAAAGCCGCCTGCCCCTGCAACGGTAACCCCAGCCGCGCAACGCTAAAATGTCCGGTTAGGTTAGCTGGTGAAGAACAAACCGCTCTTGCGGTTGTCTTTTGCCGGTTTGCCCCCATTTCACCCTGAATAGAAAAAAGGACTGCGCTGTTCTGTCGACCCATGGTGGGTGACAGGCTAGTCTTGCATGCATGGCCATCAACATTCTTACCAAAATATTCGGTAGTCGTAATGACCGCCTGCTCAAGCAATACCGTGCAGTGGTGACACGCATAAATGCTCTTGAGCCCCAGTTTGAACAACTGAGTGACGACGGCTTGCGGGCAAAGACCCAGGAATTCAAGGACCGCATCGCCAAAGGTGAATCGCTGGATGCCGTGCTGCCGGAAGCCTTTGCGGTGGTGCGTGAGGGCTCCAAGCGCGTCATGAAGATGCGGCACTTTGATGTGCAAATGCTCGGCGGCATGTCCTTGCATTACGGCAAGATTTCCGAAATGCGCACCGGTGAGGGCAAGACCCTGACAGCGACACTGCCGGTCTACCTCAATGCGCTCTCGGGCAAGGGTGTCCACGTGGTGACGGTCAACGACTACCTCGCCAGTCGCGATGCGCAGTGGATGGGACGGCTCTACAACTTTCTGGGGCTAACCGTTGGTATCAACATGCCGCAGGCTCCACGTGAGGAGAAGCAGGCTGCCTACCGTGCCGACATCACCTACGGTACGAACAACGAGTACGGATTCGACTACTTGCGGGACAACATGGTGTACGAAGTGGCAGACCGCGTGCAACGTGGACTGAACTACGCCATCGTCGACGAGGTGGACTCGATTCTGATTGACGAGGCGCGCACACCGCTGATCATCAGCGGTCAGGCCGAAGACCACACCGACCTGTATATCGCCATCAACAAGGCCATTCCGCGCATGGTCAAGCAGGAAGGTGAAGCCGACCCCCGTACGGGTGAAGGCGTGACCAAGCCGGGTGACTTTACGCTGGATGAAAAGAGCCACCAGGTGTTCCTGACCGAACAGGGGCACGAGACCGCGGAACAGATCTTCGCGGAGCTTGGGCTCATTCCGGCAGGTTCATCCTTGTATGACCCGGCCAATATCACGCTGATGCACCACCTGTATGCAGCCTTGCGTGCCAACCACCTGTACCACCGTGACCAGCACTATGTGGTGCAGCAGGGTGAAATCGTGATCGTCGATGAATTCACGGGTCGTCTGATGACCGGGCGTCGCTGGAGCGACGGCCTTCACCAGGCGGTCGAGGCGAAGGAAGGTGTCCAGATCCAGGCCGAGAATCAGACACTGGCGTCGATCACATTCCAGAACTACTTCCGCCTGTATGGCAAGCTGGCCGGCATGACTGGTACAGCCGATACCGAGGCCTACGAGTTTCAGGAAATCTACGGTCTCGAGACCGTGGTGATTCCACCCAACCGCATCAGCCGCCGTGATGACCAGCTGGACCGCGTGTACAAAACCACGCGGGAGAAATACGAAGCGGCCATCAAGGACATTCGCGAGTGTTACGAGCGTGGTCAGCCGGTGTTGGTGGGAACCACATCGATCGAGAACTCGGAAATCATTGCCCAACTGCTGGAAAAGGAAAAACTGCCCCACCAGGTGCTCAATGCGAAACAGCACGCGCGGGAGGCCGATATCGTGGCGCAGGCCGGTCGCGCCAAGATGATCACCATCGCCACCAACATGGCCGGTCGCGGGACCGACATTGTGTTGGGTGGCAACGTAGAGAAATCTATCCAAGCAGTCGAGGCAGACGAGGCGCTCGATGAAACTGCGAAGCAGCAGAAGATTGAAGAATTGCGCGCGCAGTGGGCAAAAGACCACGAGCAGATCAAGGCCCTTGGCGGTTTGCGCATCATTGCGACCGAACGCCATGAGTCCCGCCGTATCGACAACCAGCTGCGTGGCCGTTCCGGACGCCAGGGAGATCCCGGCTCCTCGCGCTTTTACCTGAGCCTGGACGATGCGCTGATGCGCATCTTTGCCGGCGACCGCGTCAGGGCCATCATGGACCGGTTGAAGATGCCCGAAGGCGAGGCCATCGAGGCAGGTATCGTGACCCGCAGTATCGAGAGCGCCCAGCGCAAGGTGGAGGCACGCAACTTCGACATGCGCAAGCAGCTGCTGGAGTATGACGATGTATCCAATGACCAGCGCAAGGTGATTTACCAGCAGCGCAATGCCATTCTGGATGCGCAGGATCTGAGTGCGCAGATTTCCTCTCTGCGTGAAGGTTGCTTCCAGGATCTGGTGCGCCAGTATGTGCCCGCTGAGTCCGTCGAAGAGCAATGGGACATTGCAGCCCTGCAGAAGGTATTGGCCGATGACTGGCAAATCGACCTGCCCCTGCAAAAGCAGGTGAGCGAAGCGAGCGCCATTACCGATGACGACTTGCTCACAACCGTGATTGAGGCAGCCAATGCTTCATTCCAGTCCAAACTGGACCAAGTGGGAGCCGAGCATTTCACGCAGTTCGAGCGCATGGTCTTGCTCCAGAGCATTGATACCCATTGGCGAGACCACCTGAGTGCACTCGACTACCTGCGCCAGGGCATCCATCTGCGCGGTTACGCCCAGAAGCAACCCAAGCAGGAATACAAGCGTGAAGCGTTTGAGCTGTTTGGTCAGTTGCTGGATTCGGTCAAGAACGAAGTGACCAAGGTGCTCATGACGGTAAAAATCCAGTCGAATGAACAGCTCGACCAGGCCGCAGAAGACCTGGAAGCCCGGGGAGAGAGCATCGCCAACGTAACCTACAGTGCGCCTACCGAAACAGGTGAAGTGGAAACCTTGGTGGACAAGTCCACGGTGCAAGCCAGCGCCAGCGACGTGCCCCGTGTCGGTCGTAACGATCCGTGCCCCTGCGGCAGCGGCAAGAAGTACAAACAATGCCACGGCAAATTGGCCTGAAGACTGCACTATGCCTGTAAACCTTTCTCTTCCTGATGCAGCGACGCTGTTCCCGATCGCTGGTGTGCGTATTGGGGTTACCGAAGCCGGTGTGCGCAAAGTTGGCCGCAAGGATGTCACCGTCGTGCTGATGGACGCGGGCGCCAGCGTGTCGGGAGTCTTTACCAGCAACCGGTTTTGTGCGGCACCTGTGCAGATTTGCCGGGAGCATCTCACCGCTGGACAGGGTATTCGCGCCATGTTGATCAACACGGGCAATGCCAATGCCGGTACCGGTGCGGAGGGTCTGGCCCGTGCACGAAGCACCTGCGAAGCGCTTGCCCAGAAACTGGACATATCGGTAGACCAGATACTGCCGTTTTCGACCGGCGTCATCATGGAGCCGCTGCCTGGTGACCGCATCATCGCGGGGCTGGATGCCGCCATTGCGGATGCGCAGCCCGGTAACTGGTTGCGTGCTGCGGAAGGCATCATGACTACCGACACGGTTCCCAAGGCCTTCGGCAAGCAGGTGCAGATCGGTGGGAAAACCATCAGCATCACCGGCATCAGCAAGGGCGCGGGCATGATCCGCCCCAACATGGCGACCATGCTGGGATTCATTGCCACCGACGCCTGCGTGGGCCAGTCAGTGATGAAGCAGCTTTCACTTGAATTGGCTGAGGGATCATTCAACCGGGTGACGGTGGATGGCGACACCTCCACCAATGATTCCCTGGTGGTCATTGCTTCCAACAAGGCAGGCAATGCTGCCATTGATTCTCTCGACAGTGCGGACGGCAAAGTGCTCAGGACTGCCATGCTCGACGTTGCCCGCCAGCTGGCGCAAGCCATCGTGCGCGATGGCGAGGGTGCCACCAAATTCATAACAGTACGTGTCGAGGGCGGACGTAACGCAGAAGAGTGTCGCAAGGTGGCCTATGCCATTGCGCACTCTCCGCTGGTCAAAACTGCGTTTTATGCCAGCGACCCCAACCTCGGACGCATTCTGGCCGCGGTCGGCTACGCTGGCATTGATGACCTCGATCAGGGCGGTATTGAATTGCATCTCGACGATGTGCATGTGGCCACGCAGGGTGGACGCAATCCTGCCTACCGGGAAGAAGACGGCCAGCGTGTCATGAAGCAAAGCGAAATCACTGTGCGTGTGGGACTTGGCCGTGGTGCAGCCTCTGACACGGTGTGGACTTGTGACTTCAGCCACGAATACGTCACGATCAATGCCGACTA
>CAUJJV010000101.1 GCA_963205375.1 Pseudomonadota bacterium | reverse complement strand
GCCTTGTTGGGTTCGCGGCTGCTGGAGAACGGCAGGTTGTTGTCGTTGCCCACAATGATGTGGGTGGCGTCCACGATCTCGACGTTTTCAATCGTGAAGAACGGAAAGGTCAACACACCGTTGGTCAGCGGCTTGCGGGCCAGCTTGTTCGGATCGGCAATCGCCATCAGGTCGATATAGCCCACCTTGCGCAGCGGTCCACCCACATTGGCTTCGGTCAGCTCCACCTTCACCACGCGCTTGTATTTGGCCAGGTCATGGAAGCAGTCGGTACGCTTCTGGCCTTCGGGACAGGCCTTGTCCACGGTGCCTTCGCCGTTGTCGCGCTCGATGATCAGGCCCATGGTGGGGCTGACCATGTTGAAGTCGCCAATGGCGTGGTGGTTGGCGTCCAGCACGTACTTCCAGTGGCGGCCGGTCCATTGCTCGGACTTCACATCAAATTCGAGCACGCGCAGGTACTGCTTGCCGTCCAGCATCTCGGGGGCCTTGGTGGCTTCGTCCCACAGGGCGCCTTCCAGCAGGGCGTAGAGCTTGCTGCCATCGGGGGAGGACGCCATGCCCTCGTAGCCCTTGGAGCGGCGCACCTGGAACTTCACTTCGCCACCGGGCACGCCGGGCGTGGTCACCGCAGGGTGGTCGGGTGAGCGCACCACCTTGCCATCGACCAGCGTTTCAAACACAGCTTGCACCCGGCCTTTGAGGTCGGCCTTGATCAGGTACGGGCCCAGTTCATCGCCGATCCACAGGGAGCCGCCCGCGATCTGGAAGCTTTCGGTGTCAAAGTCGGAGCCGGTCAGGTAGCGCTGCTTGGTGCCCTCGTGGACGATGCGAAAAGGCACCTTCTTGTCCGGGTCGTGCAGGAACACGGTCTGCAGTCGCTTGAGCGTGCCGGTCTTGAAGTCCACGGCGTAGCGGTTCAGGTACAGCGCAAAGTCCGGGGAATTGGCCTTGGAGCCCGCACCGTTGTCGGTCAGCAGCCAGTAGCTACCGTCGGCCATGCGTTTGATGCCGGAATGGCCCTGCACGGGCTGGCCTTTGAACGGCAACGAGATCCCGGTGGGGCGGCCGGCGGACAGGCCCTCCACACTGCCGAGCTTGTCCACCCGCTTGCCGGTGGTGAACTTGCCACTGGTCTGCAGGTCGGTGGGCGCGTCCTTGGGCGCGGCGATCAGGCTATTGGCAGGCAGCACGGCGTGGCCGGCCAGCGTGGCGGGGTAGGCCTGTTGGGCACGCCCAGTCAGGGGCAGGGCCAGGGCGGCGATGAGGGCGGTAACCAGAACGGTAGGTATATGCATGGTGGGGTTCTCCAGTTCGAAAACCCCAGTATTTCCGGCCCAGATGACATGCCTGTGAAAGGCGTATTCCCGCCACATCCATAGGGACTATCAATTGATTAGGAAAAATCGATTGGTCATTTAATTAGCCAGGCACTACCATTCGTTCCGTGCTGATAGAAGACCTCTACCGGCAATTGATCAACCCCAAGGAGCCGACCATGACCACGAACCAACGCCCCGAAATCAAGACCCTCGCCAACCTCGAAGCGGCATTCGCCGGTGAGTCCATGGCGCACATCAAGTACCGCTATTTCGCCAAAATTGCCCGCGAGATGGGCGACGAGACCACTGCGCGCACCTTTGAAGAAACTGCCGACCAGGAAGTGATGCACGCCTTCGGCCACCTTGACCTGCTGTACCCCAAAGCCACCATGACGCCAGCCAAGGCGCTGCAGATCGCGATTGACGGCGAAACCTACGAGTACAGCGAGATGTACCCGGGCTTTCGCGCCACCGCCGAAGCCGAGGGCCATGCCGCTGCTGTGGCTGAGATGGACGAGCAGATTGAAGAGAGCAAGGTGCACGCAGCCCAGTTCCGGGCCATGCTGGAAAAAGCCCAGAAGCGCTTTGCCGCACTGGCCCGTGTGGAAGAGCGCCACGCCAACCACTACAAGGCCCAGCTGGCGCTGATCATCACTTAAGACTGCTTTCATATTTCCGATTTAAGCTACTTTTTTGATAGCTGCCAGTGCATATCTGGTATGCGCTGGCGGCCCACAATTCACTCAAGCAAAGGACCACCATGAAAACCTACATCTGCATCGTTTGCGGCTTCATTTACGACGAGGCCGCTGGCCGCCCTGAAGACGGTATTGCCCCCGGCACGAAATGGGCCGACGTGCCAGAAACCTGGGAATGCCCGGACTGCGGCGTAGCCAAAGCCGACTTCGAAGCCGTAGAAATCTGACCCCCCTGAAAGGAGCGCACCATGGCCCGCTTTGCCCGTGACAACATGCCCACCCTGAAGAAAACCGGCAGCTATTACGTGATGCACATTCTGGTTGCCGCGGTGGTGGCCTACGCGGTCACCGGCAACCTGTGGATGGCGTTCACCCTGAGCTTGCTGGAGCCCTCAGTCCAGGCCGTGGCGTTCTTCTTCCACGAGAAAGCCTGGATGCGGGCCCACGCGGCCGGCACCGGCACCGTGGCTCCGGGAATCGCAGCATGACCCACCCCATCATTGTCATTGGCGCAGGGCTGGCAGGATGGACCACGGTGCGCGAGTTCCGCAAGCTCGACACCTCCACCCCCGTGGTGGTGGTGACCGCCGACAGTGGCGATTTCTACGCCAAACCCACGCTGTCCAATGCCTACGCCCAAAAGCGCAGCCCCGAGCAACTGGTGAGCACCCCGGCCGCCAAGATGGTGGAGACATTGAACGTCACGCTCATGGCGCACACCCGGGTGGATGCGCTGGATGTCGCCACGCAATCCATCACCGTCACGCACGATGGCGCGGCACGCACACTGCCGTACCGCCAGCTGGTGCTGGCCACGGGCGCGCAGCCCATTCATGTGCCGGTACAGGGCAATGCGTCAGACCAGGTGCAGTCCATCAACTCGCTGGACGACTTCACAGCATTCCATTCGGCCCTGAGCCCGCATGCAGTCAGCGCAGAGGGCTCTCAAAATGCTAGCAAAACTGTCGTCATCATGGGGGCTGGCCTGATCGGCTGCGAGTTTGCCAACGACCTGGCCGGTGCCGGGCACACGGTGCACGTGGCCGACCCTTCTGCACGGCCCCTGGCCGCATTGCTTCCGGCCGCAGCGGGCGAACAGCTGGCGCAGGCATTGGGTACCCTGGGTGTGCAATGGCACTTTGGGACCACGGTGCAGGCGGTCTATACCGTGGGCGACCAATGCACCGTCACCCTGTCGGATGGCAACACGGTCGCCGCTGATGCCGTGCTCAGTGCCATTGGGCTGCGCGCCGACACGCGTCTGGCCTCGGCAGCGGGCATCGCCTGCGAACGCGGCATCGTCGTGGACGCCCGGTTGCAGTCTTCGGCATCCGGTGTATATGCCCTGGGAGACTGTGCGCAATACGCCAGCGCAAGCCAGCGCACACTGCCCTACGTCATGCCCACCATGCATGCCGCCAAAGCGCTTGCCGCCACACTGGCCGGTACGCCCACCGAGGTGGTGTTTCCGCTGATGCCGGTGTCGATCAAGACGCCGGCACTGCCCATCGTGGTGGCAGCCGCGCATCCGGCACAACAAGGCGAATGGGTGGCCGATGCGCAGGAAGACGGCATTTGGCGCTATATCGACACCGATGGCGCGCAACGCGGCTTTGTTCTGACAGGAAGGCACACGGCCCGGCGCATGGAGCTGGCGAAGACCACATTGGGCTGAATAAGGTCATGACTGATCTGCATGAAACTGTGGCTTTCCACAAACCCGGCCCAAGGGGTGAGGTCTACAATCCACCACCCAATCAAGAGTAGGGCGGATGCACCGTTGCACTGGCCCTCGCCTGAGGATGCACCATGCAAGATCTGCCCAGCTTCACCCCCGTCTCCAACTCTGTGGAAAAAAAGGCGCAATTGCGCCAGGCCGCCCTGGAGTACCACGAGTTCCCCACCCCCGGAAAAATTGCGGTCGCTGCCACCAAGCAGCTGATCAACCAGCACGACCTGGCGCTGGCCTACTCGCCCGGCGTAGCTGCACCATGCGAGGAGATCGTCAAGGACCCGAACAACGCTTTCAAATACACCAGCCGCGGTAACCTGGTTGCGGTGATCACCAACGGCACCGCGGTGCTGGGCCTGGGCGACATCGGCCCGCTGGCCGCCAAGCCGGTGATGGAAGGCAAAGGCGTGCTGTTCAAGAAGTTTGCCGGCATCGATGTGTTTGACATTGAAATCAACGAAAAGCACGACCTGGACAAACTGGTCGATATCATTGCGTCGCTGGAGCCCACATTTGGTGGCATCAACCTTGAAGACATTAAGGCCCCCGACTGTTTTTACGTAGAGCGCAAGCTGCGCGAACGCATGAAGATTCCGGTCTTCCACGACGACCAGCACGGCACAGCCATCGTCGTTGGCGCGGCCATTTTGAATGGCCTCAAGGTGGTTGGCAAAGACCCCAAGAAAATCAAGCTGGTGACCTCTGGCGCGGGTGCCGCTGCGCTGGCCTGCCTGGGCCTGCTGGTCAAGCTGGGCATTCCCCGCGAAAACATCTATGTGACGGATCTGGCCGGCGTGGTGTACGAGGGCCGCACCGAGCTGATGGACGAAGACAAGATCCAGTTCGCCCAGAAGACCGATGCGCGCACGCTGCGGGAAGTAATCCAGGGCGCAGACGTGTTCCTGGGTCTGTCGGCTGGCGGCGTGCTCAAGGCCGACATGGTGACCACCATGGCCGCCAAACCACTGATCTTTGCACTGGCCAATCCCACGCCGGAAATCCTGCCGGAAGAAGTCAAGGCGGTGCGCGACGACGCCATCATGGCCACCGGCCGCACGGATTACCCCAACCAGGTCAACAACGTCCTGTGCTTCCCCTACATCTTCCGCGGCGCCCTCGACGCGGGCGCCTCCACCATCACGCTGGAGATGGAGATTGCCGCAGTGCATGCCATTGCCGAACTGGCCCAGGCCGAGCAGAGCGAAGTGGTGGCAGCGGCCTACGTGGGGGAGCAACTGGCCTTTGGCCCCGAGTACCTGATTCCCAAGCCGTTTGATCCGCGCCTGATGATGAAGATTGCCCCGGCCGTGGCCAAGGCCGCAGCGGACAGCGGCGTAGCCTTGCGCCCGATTGCCGACATGGACGCCTACCGCGAGCGGCTGCAAAGTTTTGTGTATGCGTCTGGCACCATGATGAAGCCGATCTTCAATGCGGCCAAGAACGCACTCAAGAAACGCGTGGCCTACGCCGAGGGTGAAGACGAGCGCGTACTGCGTGCGGCCCAGATCGTGGTGGACGAACACCTGGCTTTCCCCACCCTGATTGGCCGCCCTGCAGTGATTGCCGAGCGCATCGAAAAGTTTGGTTTGCGCCTGCAGGAAGGCAAACACTACAACGTGGTCAACGTGGAGCAAGACGACCGCTACCGCGACTTCTGGCAGACCTACCACCAGATGACGGCACGCAAGGGAGTAACCATCCCCATGGCCAAAATTGAGATGCGCCGGCGCCTCTCGTTGATCGGCGCCATGATGCTGCACAAGGGTTACGTGGACGGCCTGATCTGCGGCACCTGGGGCAACACTGCCCTGCACCTGCAGTACATCGACCAGGTGATTGGCAAACGGCCCGGCGGCAGCCCCAGCACACCGCAGGATGTACACATTTACGCCGCGATGAACGGCCTGATGCTTCCCGGTCGCCAAGTGTTTCTGGTGGATACCCATGTTAACTACGATCCCACTGCCGAAGAGTTGTGCGAGATCACGGTCATGGCGGCTGAAGAAATGATGCGCTTCGGCTTCAAGCCCAAGGCCGCCCTGCTGAGCCACTCCAATTACGGCAGCAGCAATGAGCCCAGCGCCATCAAGATGCGCAAGACCCTGGCCTTGCTGCAGGAGCAGGCGCCGTGGCTGGAAGTCGATGGCGAGATGCACGGCGACGTGGCCCTGGACGGTGCTGCACGCCGGACGCTGATGCCGGAGAGCACCCTGATCGGCGACGCCAACCTGCTTGTCATGCCCAATATCGACGCGGCCAATATTGCCTACAACCTGCTCAAAACAGCAGCAGGCGGCAACATTGCCATTGGCCCGGTGCTTTTGGGAGCCGCCAAACCGGTGCATGTCCTTACGGCCAGCACGACAGTTCGGCGTATCGTCAATATGACCGCTCTCACAGTTGCAGATGCAAATGCCCACCGATAAGCGACAAGCCACAAGTTAGCGCGCACACACAAACAGTTTTACGCAAATTTGCCTGCCCAATCTTTAAGCAGGGCCTTGCTTTTCCGGCCGGAATGCGCGACACTACGCACTTGATTTTTCGGGGTTTACCCGTAGTAGCGCGAGAGGTATGCAGTGCAAAAGAGCGTGGTTAAGTTAGCGCTCACTGGCTTGGTTGTTCTGACTTCGCTGGCATGGAATGGCGTGGTGGCCAAAGAGATGGCAAGGCCATCGGTGAACGCCACGGTAACTGTCGTCCAGCTGCCGGTTCAGGGCCGTGAGACCTACCAGCGCATCCAGCAAGGTGGACCCTTTCCGTATGAAAAAGATGGAATGGTCTTTGGCAACCGTGAACGTTTGCTACCACCCGAAAAACGCGGCTACTACCGTGAATACACCGTAAAGACGCCCCGATCACGCGACCGGGGTGCACGGCGGATTGTGTGCGGCGGACCTGCCACAACGCCGGAAGCCTGTTACTACACGGCCGATCACTATGCGAGTTTTCGCAAGATCGTGCCCTGAATCGAGTTTTGTACTTTAAGAAAGTGAATCGGGGATGGATATGCCACTTCGAACTGTCAGGAACAATATTGTTCAGTCGATCCGCGCTTTCCGCGTACAGGATCTGCAGGAAGCTGCGCAGGCATTGGGTCACCACTTCCTGTACGCCAACCTGGCCAACGCCCAGTCCAAACAGGATGTGCTCGACCTGATCGGCCAGCAGTTCATGCTGACCACCCAGGGCGGCAAAAACTTTGACGCCCTGTACGACAGCATGACCGATCCCGTCCACAAGTCGGGCCCGCAGCCCGGCTTTATCGTGGTGCTGGAGCACATTCCTGCCAACGTCAAGTTCGACAAGGAGGCGCGCGAGCAACTGCTCGACATCTTCCGCGATACGGCCGATTACTGGGGAGACCGGAAGATACCGTTCCGATGCTTCTATTCTTTTCTGTAGCCCGTTCTGCATCCACCAGCCAAGCAGAACGGGCGACCGAGGCTACCAGCGAAACCGCATCCATCGAAAGCACTGCGGGCGTCGATCTGGTCACCGAGACCGGCGAGAAGATGCCTACCGACAAGTTGTTGGACGTATCACCCCTGGCGTTGCGCATGAGCAGCCCCTTTAACGCAGGGTATTGGCTCGCAGCCGCGTGAGGCTACCCGCCTTGCTCCAAAAGCCCGTCATGCGTGACGGGCTTTTTTTTGGTTCTTGGCGGATTGCCCGCTAGCTTTGCCGCGTCGTGTAGCGGGCCATGACGGCCAGCAGGTCCCTGGCGTTGAACGGCTTGGCCAGATGGTCGTCCATACCGGCTTCCAGGCAAGCCTGGCGGTCCGACTCCATGGCGTTGGCCGTCATGGCGACGATAGGCGTGCGCTGACCTGGAAGTTCACTGGCCCGAATCAGGCGCGTTGCTTCCAGCCCGCCCATCACCGGCATCTGCATGTCCATCAGGACCAGATCCCAGGCCTGGCCCGGAAAGAGGTTCACCCCTTCCTGGCCATTCTTTGCAAGGACCACCGCATGGCCCCATTTTTTGAGCAGGGTTGTGGCCAGCATCTGGTTGATGGGATGGTCCTCAACCAGGAGCACCTGCAGCGATGGCCCCTGCGCGCCCGTGGGCTCGGCCACCGTGGCCACCACAGCGGGAGCAGGTGCACTCACGCTCTGGACACCCACCGTAAAGTGGAACGTACTGCCGTGGCCCGGGACGCTTTCCACCCAGATACGCCCATCCATCAGCTCCACCAGACGGGCACAAATGGTCAGGCCCAGTCCGGTGCCGCCGAACTGCCGGGTGGTGGATGCATCCGCCTGGGTGAAGGCTTCAAAAATACCTTGCTGCTTGTCTGCCGGGATGCCGATGCCGGTATCACGCACCGAAAACTGCAGCTCACTGTACCCGCCATCTCCGGCGGTGCAGCGCACATCGACATACACACCGCCTTGTGCCGTGAATTTGATCGCGTTGTCGCACAGGTTGGTGAGCACCTGGCGTATGCGCACGGGATCGCCCAGTACCCGGCCGGGCAAATCTGGCGCCAGATGGCGATGCAATACCAGCCCCTTTTTGTCCGCACGGGCGACCAGGGTTTTGAGGGTCTCGGCAATCCACTCATCCAACGGAAACTCCACCGCCTCGATGTTGAGCTTGCCTGCCTCAATCTTGGAAAAGTCCAGGATATCGTTGAGGATGACCATCAGGGACTGGGCCGAGCTTTTCACGATCGACAGGTACTCGCGCTGGATGGCGTTCAGCGATGTACCCAAGGCAAGATCGGTCATGCCGATGACTCCGTTCATCGGCGTCCTGATTTCGTGGCTCATATTGGCCAGGAAATCGCTTTTGGCCTGGTTGGCTGCTTCGGCGTTGCGCTTGGCATCACGCAGGGCCTGCTCAAACCGGTTCTTCTCGGTAATATCGAGAACCGTCCCCACCAGGGCGGTGTTTTTCCCTTGC
>CAUJJV010000100.1 GCA_963205375.1 Pseudomonadota bacterium | reverse complement strand
CGGACCACGCCATGATTCTTTCCGCCTACCTGTTTGCCGACGGCGTCGAGCTTGCTCCCGACTCCATAGCGGTCTGCGCCGACGCCATCAGAGCAGGCGAGCTGATGGGCTTGCCCACCGAGACGGTGTACGGCCTGGGGGCCGACGCCGACAATGCCACTGCCGTGGCCAAGGTGTTTGCCGCCAAGGGCCGCCCGGCGGACCACCCGCTGATCGTGCATGTGGCGTCGTTCGACGGCGGCATGGGTGGCGTGGCCCACTTTGCCCAGCAGGTGCCGGCGTTTGCCCAGCAGCTCATGTCGGCCTTCTGGCCCGGGCCGCTCACCCTGATCCTGCCGCGCCGTGACGGCGTGGGCGCCGCTGCGGCGGGTGGACAGAACAGCATTGGCCTGCGCTGCCCGGATCACCCGGTTGCCCAGGCCGTGCTCTCGGCCCTGCGCAAACCGGCTGCGGGCCAGGATGTGGTTTGGGGCATTGCCGCACCCAGCGCCAACCGCTTTGGCCGGGTCAGCCCCACCACCGCAGCCCATGTGCAAAGCGAGTTGGGCGATGCCTTGCCGATTCTGGACGGTGGCCCATGCGAAGTAGGCATTGAGTCCACCATCATTGACTGCACCCGCGGCGCGCCGGTGCTGCTGCGTCCGGGCGCCATCACAGCAACCCAGGTGGAACAAGCCTGTGGCCGCAAATTGCTATCAAAAGAAGAGCTGCTTGCGCAGGAGCAGCGCGGGCTGGTGGCCCCCAAGGCTTCCGGTACGCTGGAGTCGCACTACGCACCCAACGCCAAAGTCCGGCTGATGGACGCCAAGGCCCTGCAAACTGCACTGGACATGCTGGGAAATGATCTTCCGAAGGGCGAGAGCCGCGCCACCATTGCGGTCTATGCGCGCACCGCGCTCAAGAACAAATCGAAACAGGTGCTGCTGCGCAGCATGCCCGGCGACGCGGCCGTAGCTGCACATGAGCTGTTTTCGCTGCTGCGGGAATTCGATGACGCTGACGTGAAACTGATCTGGGTGGAGACACCGCCCAGCGGCATGGCCTGGGATGGCGTGCGCGACCGGCTGCAGCGGGCCAGCGCCTAGATCAATCGCCTTCGTGGTACCGCAGCTTCATCACCAGTATCGCCAGCGCCAGTGAGACGGTGATGGCGTTGGCGATGATGATGGGCCAGGCGCTCAGCAGGATGCCGTAGACCAGCCACAGGCTCACCCCCGCCGTGAATGCGCTGTACATGCCCAGCGAGATGCCGCGCACGTCCTTGGTCTGGAAAGTGTGCAGCGCCTGCGGCACAAAGCTGGCGGTGGTCAGGATGGCGGCGAGGGTGCCGATGATGTCGATGGCGTTCATGTCAGTTCTCGTATTCGGTTCAGCGCTCTTTGGCGGCCCATTCCACCAGGCCCTCCAGCGCCGGGCGCGCGGCGTTGGCATTCGGGTGGTTGACGATGGCCACCAGCACGGTGCGCTTGCCGCTGGGGCTGTGCACGTAGCCGGCAATCGCCACCACGTTGTTCAGCGACCCGGTCTTGAGGTGGGCGCTGCCCAGTGCGCGCGACTTGACCCGGCGCAGCGTGCCGTCCACCCCGGTGATGGGCAGCGAGGCCATCAGCTCGGGCATGACCGGTGATCGATAAGCTGTTTGCAGCAGTTTGCCCAGTGCCTGCGCGGTGATGCGCTCCTGGCGCGACAGGCCCGAGCCGTTGTCCAGCTCCGGCAGATCGTCGGCGCTGATGCGTTCCTTCCACCAGCGCAGTACCTGCGCGCGGGAGGCGGTGAAGCTGCCTTGAGACAGGGTGGATGCCAGGTTCAGTGTTAATGCGGGGTCGGTGGCTGTGGCATCGGCGATGGTGGCGGGTGTGGTTGCCGGCACTACGCGGCCCAGCGTCAGGAACAGCTGCTGCGCCATGACGTTGTTGCTGAATTTGTTGATGTCGCGGATCACCTCGGGCAGCGGCGCCGAGCCCACTTCAAATGCCGGCTTGGCGGCGGCAATGGCGGCAGGTACCTGGCCATAGCGTACGGTGCCAGTCAGTTTGCCGCCCATGTCCAGCCACACCCCCTGCACGGCGCGCACGCCGTAGCTTTTGGGGTCGGCATAGGCCACGGGCCAGACCTTTTCGCCACACGCCGCGCTGTAGCTGCCGGCGAAGCGAATGCGGTTGGCGTCCGAGAAATCGGCCTTGAGCGCGCCACGGTAGTCGCCGCAGTCGCCATTGGAGCCGCTGGTCAACGGCACCGTGGTTTGCATCTGCACGCCGTGCAGTGGCGGATCGAACTGCACCTGGGCCAGGTTGGCCGTGCGGTCGGGCGTGAAAGTCATCACCACCGATTTGAAGTTGATCAGCAGCGCGTCGGGCGCTGCGTTGTAGGGGCGCAGGGGTTCGCCGTCAAAGCTCGACGGATCGACTTCGGGAATCTCCAGCGCGCTGAGGTCGAGCACGATGTCGCCCGCAATCGACCGGATGCCCAGGCCCTGCACCCGGCGCAGCAACAGCCACAGCCGCTCCAGCACCAGCTTGGGGTCGCCCTGGCCTTTGATATAGAGGTTGCCGTACAGCGTGCCTTCGCGCACCGCGCCCTCGATGTAGACCGGGGTGCTCCAGGTGTAGGCCGGGCCCAGCAGGTCCAGCGCCGCGTAGGTGGTCACCAGCTTCATCACCGACGCCGGGTTGACGGGCACGTTGATGCGGTGGGTCACACGCGGTGCGGCTTGGCCCAGCGCATCGACCACCAGCACCGACACCGCTTCGCGCGGCAGTTTGGCGCGGGCCAGCGCGGCATCGAACTCCGGGGGCAGGTTTTGCGCGGTGGCAAGCAGGGGGAAGCAGCCCAGCAGGGCCATCAGAAGGGGGCGACGGAGCATGGGCGCATTATCCCGCGCCAAGCGTTGCCGGATGGCGTGCGTCGATAATCCCCCCATGCCCCATTCGCCCGCTGTCCCCCGCTTCTCTCCTCGAACCATCGGGCTGGCCGCGGCTGTGGTGACGGTGCTGATCTGGACCTCCTTCATCGTGATTGCGCGCGCGTCGGCCGACCCGGCGCGCGGTGGAGTGCTCAATCCGTTTGACATCGTCTACGCGCGCATCTGGGGCGCCAGCCTCATCCTGCTGCCCTGGGGGCTGTGGCTCACCGTCCGGGATCGGGCCCGGGCACAGGAGGCGGGAACCTCCACGCCGGGTACCAGTTCGTTGTGGGGCATGTCGCCGCTGCCGCTGGCGTTGACGGTCAAGGTCGGCTTCTTTGGGGGGCTGTTGTACGCCATGCTGGCCTACAGCGGCTTTGTGTACGCACCGGCGGCACACGCCTCGGTGCTCATGCCGGGCAGCCTGCCGCTATGGACCGCGCTGCTGGCGGTGTGGATTCTGGGCGATCGCATCACCACCACGCGCGCCATCGGCCTGGTGCTGATCGTTGGCGGCGATCTGTTGGTGGGCGGCGCCAGCCTGCTGCATGCGCTGGACGGCAGCGGCATCTGGCGTGGCGATGTGCTGTTCATGGCGGCATCGTTGGTCTGGTCGACCTACAGCGTGCTGGCGCGCCGCCACGCGCTCGATGCCGTGCGCGCCACGATTGCGATCACTGCGTTTGCGTTCGTTACCTATGTGCCGGTCTACACCGTGCTGTTGCTGCTGCACTGGGTACCGGGGCAGGTGCTGGTGGCGCCCTGGCGTGACGTGCTGTTCCAGATGGTGTTCCAGGGCATGGGCTCGGTGGTGATCTCGGGCATCACCTTCACCAAGATGATCCAGCACTTCGGGCCGGTGCGCTCGACCATGATCACGGCGCTGGTGCCGGGGCTGTCGGCCATTTCGGCCGCCATCTTTCTGGGCGAGCCGCTGCACTGGAACCTGCTGGCCGGGTTGGCGCTGGTGACGCTGGGTATCTTCTTTGGCGTGCGTGCCGCAGTTGCTCCTAAAATAATAGCTGCTCCCGCAGTATCCACGGGGGCTAAAGGCTGATTTGGCTTGAAACCATGAACTTGTTGGCGTTTGATACCAGTACCGAAGTCATGTCCATAGGCGTCTCGCGCGTGGTTGATGGCGTGCCGCGCCAGTGGCTGCATACCAGCGCAGGCGGCGCGCAGGCGTCTGCCAGCCTGATTGCCACCGTGATGGATTTGCTGCAGCAGGCCGGGCTGACCCTGGCGCAACTCGACGCGATCTGTTTTGGGGCTGGCCCCGGCGCCTTCACCGGCTTGCGCACTGCTTGTGCCGTGGCCCAGGGGCTGGCGTTTGGTGCCGACGTGCCGGTGCTGCCGGTGGACACCCTGCTGGCTTTGGCCGAAGAAGCGCGTCATGCGGCCTTGCCCGAGGTGCCTTTGTGCCGCGTGACGGCGCTGCTGGATGCCCGCATGGACGAGATGTATGCGGCCACTTACGACTTTGCGGACGGCCAATGGAGCGAAGTGCAGGGCAGCCATCTGGTGCGCCCCGAGGACCTGGTGGTGGCGCGTGGCGCGCAGGCGGTGCAGGTGCTGGCGGGCAACGTGTTCACGGTGTACGCCGACCGCCTGGCCAGTGCTGAACAGAATGCAACTACGCGGATCACGGCTTTGCCGACCGCGGCGGCCCTGCTGCGGTTGGCGCCAGGACTGCTGGCGGCTGGCAAGGCGGTCACGGCCGCCGAGGCGCTGCCCCTCTACATCCGTGACAAAGTCGCCAAAACCACGGCCGAGCGCATGGCGGAGAAGGCGGCGGCCCATGCAGCCGCGGCACAATAGGGCGCATGAACGCACGCATTGAAACGACGGAGGCGCTGTTTGAGCCCCTGCTGGCTGACCGGCTGGACGAAGTCCTGCGGGTGGAAGAGCGTGCCTATGCCCACCCCTGGAACCGGGCCAATTTTCTTGACGCACTGCATTCGGGCTATGAGGCGCAGATGCTGATGGCGGACGGCAATGTGCTGGGCTACTTCGTGGCCATGAAGGGGGTGGATGAGGTGCATCTGCTCAACATCACGGTCGCGCCCGAGTACCAGCGCCAGGGCTGGGCCCGCGTCATGCTGGAAGCGCTGTCGATCTGGGCGCGTGGCCAGGGCGCGGTGTGGCTGTGGCTGGAAGTGCGCGTGGGCAATGTGCGCGCCATGCAGGTCTATGAGAGCCATGGCTACCGCCGCGTGGGCTACCGCAAGGAATACTACCCGGCAGCCCACGGCCAGCGCGAAGACGCGGTGGTCATGAGCCTGCGGCTGTAAGGACGCACCGGATGGCACTGGAACTCGACAACCGCCAACGCGCCATGCTTGAAGAGATGGGTGTGCGCGTCTGGCTGCCCGGTACCGCGTTTGCCACCGAGGCAGAACCGGTGCCGGTGCGGGTGGTGGTTGCGCCGGCAACGTGCGTTGTGCCTGTACCTTCCGCAGTGACCGCACCCACTGCCATGCCGATTGCCCCAATGGTGCGCAGCGTGGATGCCTCGGGCCTGGGCTGGGATGCGCTACTGCAAACCGTCTCCAGCTGCCAGGCCTGCCCGCTGGGTGCCGGGCGCAAGAATGTGACGCTTCAACCTCCGGTCCAGAGCCAGATGGACTGGATGGTGGTGGGCGATCCGCCCGACGAAGACGAGGACCGTGCCGGCCAGCCCTTTGCCGAGGCGCAAGGCGTGCTGCTGGACAACATGCTCAAGGCGGTGGGCGCCAGCCGTTCGGGCCAGGGTGCTGGCGGCGCTTATGTGACCAACGTTGTCAAATGCCGCCCGCCACACGGCCGCATTGCGCAGCCCGCCGATCTGGCGCAGTGCGCGGGCTATCTGCAGCGCGAAATGGCGCTGGTGCAACCCAAAATGATTCTGGCCATGGGCCGCTTTGCGGTGCAACTGCTGCTGGGCGAACATGGGGCGATGGCGGGGCAGCCACTGGGCAAGCTGCGTGGCACGGTGTACCGGTACCAGGGCATCCCGGTGGTGGTGACGTATGCACCCAAGGTGCTGCTGCGCGCCAGTGCCGACAAGGGCAAGGCCTGGGCCGATCTGTGTCTGGCGATGGACACGCTGGAGGTGTCCTGAGACATGAGTCCACCGCTTGCTCCTGTTGAACCGCCCGTGGCGCTGGCGGACGAGCCCGGCCACCTGATTCGCCGTGCGCAGCAGATGGCCGTGTCCACCTTCCACGAGGTGCATGGTCGCCATGTCACCCCGATCCAGTACGCCATCCTTCGCACCTTGCACGAGACGCCAGGCATCGACCAGGTCACGCTGGCGCAGATGATTGCGCTGGACACGTCCACCGCCGCCGATATCGCGGCGCGGCTGGAAACCAAGGGCTGGATCGTGCGCGAGGTGCTGCCCCGGCGCCAGCGCAGCCTGTCACTGACCGACGAAGGGCAGGCCGTGCTGGCCGCATTGCGCCCCGGCGCGCAGGCCATGCAAAGCACCCTCATGGGCCACCTGGAGCCTCAGGAACAGCGCGAACTCTTGCGCTTGCTGCGCAAGTTTGTGCACTATCAGGGCTAAGCCTCGGTACTTGCCAGCGTGTCCGGGCGGTTGTGTGTACGCCGATGGCACCGGGGTGAATGCTTCCGCGAATGTCCCCCGGCCTGCGGCCTCCTCCTTTATTTCGCTGCACCATCCACGCCAGTGCCACGCTGGCCTGTGTCTCGCGCACCCCCGGCTCAAAACCTAGGGTAAATACTTAGATTCTTGGGATTCCCATGCTGGAGTCCGGTCCCTACAATGCAGTCATTCAGCATACTGAATGTAAAGTGGAGTACCCCATGACTTTCCCCAAAAACACCTGGTACGTTGCCGCAACCCCCAACGAAGTTGACGAAAAGCCTTTGGGCCGCACCATCTGCGGTGAACGCATCGCCTTCTACCGCGGGGTGGACAACAAAGTCGCGGCGGTGCAGGACTTCTGCCCGCACCGCGGTGCGCCGCTGTCGCTGGGCTTTGTGAGCGAGGGCAAGCTGGTCTGCGGTTACCACGGCCTGGAGATGGGCTGCAACGGCAAGACGATTGCCATGCCGGGCCAGCGCGTGGGGGGCTTTCCGGCCATCAAGGCCTACGCGGTGGAGGAGCGCTACGGTTTCATCTGGGTCTGGCCGGGCGACACGGCGCTGGCCGATGCGGCTCTGATTCCGCACCAGGAGTGGTATGACCACCCCGAGTGGGCCTACGGTGGCGGCCTGTACCACATTCACTGTGACTACCGCCTGATGGTCGACAACCTGATGGACCTGACGCATGAGACCTACGTGCACTCCACCAGCATCGGCCAGAAGGAAATTGACGAAACCCCGTGCAAGACCACGGTGGACGGCGACATGGTGACTACCGCCCGGTACATGAGCGGCATCACACCGCCGCCCTTCTGGAAGGCCGCGCTGCGCAGCCACGGTCTGCCCGATGACGTCACGGTCGACCGCTGGCAAATTTGCCGCTTCACGCCGCCCAGCCACGTCATCATCGAAGTCGGCGTGGCGATGGAAGGCCAGGGCGGCTACGACGCGCCCAACGACAAGAAGGTCTACAGCAAGGTGATCGACTTCATTACGCCTGAAACCGAAACCTCGATCCACTACTTCTGGGGCATGGCGCGCAAGTTCAACCCCAAAGACAAGGCGCTGACCGCGACCATCCGCGAGGGCCAGGGCAAGATCTTTGGTGAGGACCTGGAGATGCTGGAGCGCCAGCAACGCAACCTGATCGACTACCCCGAGAAGAAGCTGCTGATGCTCAATATCGACGCCGGTGGCGTGCAGTCGCGCAAGATCATCGACCGCCTCATCGCCGCTGAACAGGCTGGCACCGCAGCATGAGTACTGCGCAGACTCTGCAGGTGCGCGTGGCGGCCAAGTCCGTTGAGGCGCTGGACATCGTGACGCTGGAGCTGGTGGCCGTGGACGGCAAGCCGCTGCCCGCGTTCTCGGCCGGTTCGCATGTGGACGTCATGCTGCCGGGCGACCAGGGCGTGCCGGACATCACGCGCCAGTATTCACTGTGCAACGACCCGAAGGAAACGCACCGTTACCAGATCGCTGTGCTGCGCGACCCGGCTTCGCGCGGTGGTTCGGTGGCGGTGCACGACCGGGTGAATGCAGGCGATGTGCTGCAGATCAGCGCTCCGAAGAACCATTTTGGACTGGCGCACGATGCGAAGAAGCACCTGCTGCTGGCCGGTGGCATTGGCGTTACGCCCATTCTGTGCATGGCCGAGCGACTGGCCCAGACCGGCGCCGACTTCCAGATGCACTACGCCACGCGCGCACCGGAACGAACCGCCTTCCGCGCGCGCATTGCGGCCTCGGGTTTTGCGGATCGGGTGCAATTCCATTACGACAACGCAGAAGCCGCACAAAAGCTGGACCTGCAGGGGCTGCTGGCGAAGCCAGCGCAGGGAACGCACCTCTACGTCTGCGGACCCAAGGGTTTCATGGAGGCGGTGCTGGGCTCGGCGCGTGCGCAAGGTTGGCCCGAAGGCCAGCTGCACTATGAGTTCTTCGGTGCGGCGGTGGCGTCATCGGACAGCGATGCAGGCTTTGAAGTGAAGCTGGCCAGCTCCGGCCGCATCATCCAGATCGCCAAAGACAAAACGGTGACCAAGGCGCTGGCCGAGGCTGGCGTGGACATCCTGATGTCGTGCGAGCAGGGCGTGTGCGGCACCTGCCTGACCCGTGTTCTGGAAGGCACGCCGGACCACAGGGACCAGTACCTCACGCCCGAGGAGCGTGCGGCCAATGACCAGTTCCTGCCCTGCTGCTCACGCGCCAAAACGCCAATGCTGGTGCTGGACCTGTAAAGCGCAGGAGGGGCGCGCAGGCCGCTAAACTTGCGCCATGACCTTTCTCGACATGCTGGGCGCAGCAGAGCGCCAAAACCAATCCCTGCTGTGTGTGGGGCTGGACCCCGAGCCGGCCAAGTTCCCCGGCGCCTACCAGGGTGACGCCAGCAAGATCTATGACTTCTGCGCGGCCATCGTCGATGCCACGGCTGACCTGGTCATTGCCTTCAAGCCGCAGATTGCCTACTTTGCGGCCCACCGCGCCGAAGACCAGCTGGAAAAGCTGATGGAACACATGCGCCGCACCGCGCCCCAGGTGCCGGTCATTCTGGATGCCAAGCGCGGCGACATCGGCAGCACTGCCGAGCAATACGCCAAAGAGGCTTTTGAGCGCTATGGCGCGGATGCGGTGACGTTGTCGCCCTTCATGGGGTTTGACTCGGTGCAACCCTACCTCAAGTACCACGGCAAAGGCGCCTTCCTGTTGTGCCGCACGTCGAACCCCGGTGGCGACGACTTCCAGCCCCAGCGTCTGCTGGACGTCCCCGGCCAGCCACGGCTGTACGAACACATTGCCGCGCTGGCCCAAGGGCCCTGGAACCTGAACGGCCAGCTCGGCCTGGTGGTGGGGGCCACCTACCCCGCCGAAATTGAACAGGTGCGTGCGGTGGCGCCGACGCTGCCGCTGCTGATTCCCGGCGTGGGCGCGCAAGGTGGCGATGCGGTGGCCACGGTGAAGGCTGGCTACCGCAGTGCCAGCGGAAAGACCACGGGACCCATCGTGGTGAATTCTTCGCGTGCCGTGCTGTATGCCTCGCAGGGTGCAGACTTCGCGCAGGCGGCCCGCGCTGCGGCCATGGCAACGCGTGATCAGCTGCAGGCAGCGAAGCTGTAATCGCTATACTTTTGATAGCTTCTCGCGCATATTGCACGGGGGCTAGAGGCTAATTTGGCTTGAAATCCTGAAAGACAACCACATGATTGACCTCTATACTGCCGCCACGCCCAACGGGCACAAGGTGTCCATCGCCCTGGAAGAGCTGGCTCTGCCTTACACCCTGAAAACGCTGGACCTCGCCAAGGGCGAGCAGAAGCTGCCGGAATTTCTGGCGATCAACCCCAACGGGCGCATCCCCGCGATCGTGGACCGGGCCGAGGACGACTTTGCGGTGTTCGAATCCGGCGCCTGTCTGATCTACCTGGCCGAGAAGACTGGCCAGCTGATGCCCACGGACGTGAAAGGCCGCTCGCGCGTGATCCAGTGGCTGATGTTCCAGATGGGCGGCATCGGGCCCATGATGGGTCAGGCCAATGTGTTCTACCGCTACTTTCCCGAGAAGATCCAGCCCGCCATCGACCGCTACCAGGGCGAAAGCAAGCGGCTGTTCCGCGTGCTCGATGGCCACCTGAAAGACCACGAATACCTGGCCGGCGACTATTCAATTGCCGACATTGCCAACTGGGCCTGGGTGCGCACCCACCGCTGGTCGGGCGTGGAGGTGGACGATCTGCCGCACCTGCAGCGCTGGCTCGCAGCCATTCGCGCGCGTCCCGCAGTGCAAAAGGGCATCGAGATGCCACCTTCCAAAATGGACCTCACCCGTGACGGCGAGGACAAGGCCAAGGAGTTTTCAGAACAGGCCCGCACCATGGTGGAGATGGGCCAGTCACGCAAACCAGGAGTCTGACGATGAAGCTGTATGTGGCACCCCGGGCACCGAGCCCACGGCGCGTGATGATGTTCATGGTCGAGAAGAACATCACCGGTATCGATCTGGTCAATGTTGACCTGAATGCGCAGGAACACAAGGGCGAGGCTTACCGCGCCAAGAGCCCACTGGCCAAGGTGCCGGCGCTGGAGCTGGATGACGGGCGTGTGCTGACCGAGACACGCGCCATCTGCACCTACCTGGAGGGTCTGTATCCCGAGCCCAACCTGATGGGTGTGGATGCGGAAGAGCGGGCGTTCATCGAGATGGCCGACCGCCGGGTGGAGCATTACCTGCTGGCGGGCATTGCCAATGCAGTGCGCCACACCCACCCGGGACTGGCGCCGCTGGAGCAGCCCCAGTTTCCGGACTATGGCCATTCGCAGGCGCAGAAGGTGCGCGAGATTGCGCAGTGGTTTGACCATGTGCTGGAGCACCAGCCCTGGATGGCCGGGGACCGGTTCACCATTGCCGACATCACCGCGTTCTGTGCCATCGAATTTGCCAAGCTGATGAAATTCAGCCCGGGCCA
>CAUJJV010000099.1 GCA_963205375.1 Pseudomonadota bacterium | reverse complement strand
CATTTACCAGTACCACGGTGCCCAGTTCATCAAGCGCACCATGGACCACTCCTACGTCCAGGCCCTGGTCAACCGTGGAGAACTCACCGAAGAACAGGCCGCCGTACACCCCCAATCGAATATTTTGATGGGCTGCCTGGGCACCGACAATGACCCGCCTGTGGACAACCACTTCATTGCACAGTTACGCCCCGGCGATGTGCTGATGGCCTGCAGCGACGGCATCTGGCACTACTTCAACACCGATGAAATCGGCTCCGTGCTATCGACGCTGTCCGCGCGGGAGGCCACCGAATTCCTGATCGAAAAAGCCAGAACACGCTCCCACGGTGGCGGTGACAACCTGTCGCTGGTGATCGTCAAACTCGAACCATTGGACAAGCGCTAGGGTGCAGTTGGCAAAGGAACGGGCTGTTTGCCCGCGGCCTTTTCCTTTACCCGCTTGTCTCGCGCCGCCCGGCGGTCTTCGGCCTCTCGCAGTTTGCTGGCATGCGCTTCCCGCCCCTGAGACGAGGGTTCCCTTGCGGCGGGCCTGGGAGCGCTCGCCGGAACTCTGGGGGCTGCAACGATACCTGCAGCATTTTTCTGAGGCCGATCCCCTCTGGATGACCGGTCTGCAGTAGCTGACTGCTCCTGCAGTTGCTGCTCTCGTGCTCGGCTCCGCTTCTCTGCCCGCTGGCTCTGCTCTTCTGCCCGCTGCTGGCGCTGCCGGTCGTGCAAGCCGGCTTCCTGTTTCTTGATGTCTGCGAGTTTTGCACGGTAGCGGGCCTGAACTGTCTTGAGACAGTCATTGACTGCAAACCGCTGCTGGCAAGCGCTTTCCTCTTCCTGCGACTGCCGGGTCAACTCCTGGCGCAAGGCATCCAGCCGGCGCTGCTCATCAGACGCCCCCGCCGATGTACCCAGCTGCGCATGTGCATGGAACTGCCCGGCCGCCAGCAGGAACACAAGCGCGAGCCACCACCGGGTCATGTCAGCCCCGTATCCACAAGGCGGTGCTCCAGCGCGAGGAATTCCCTGGACTGCATCTCGTTGAGGCGTGACACCGTACGGGGAAACTCATGGGCCATGGGTCCCTCGGTGTACAACTCCTCCGGCGGGACTGCAGCGGACATGATCAGCTTGACCCGGCGGTCATACAGCACGTCCACCAGCCAGGTGAAGCGCCGGGCTTCCGAGGCCAGGCGAACAGGCATGTGCGGAACATTGCTCAGAAGCACCGTGTGGAACCGGGAGGCGATTTCCAGGTAGTCATTCTGCGAGCGCGGGCCGCCACACAGGGTCTTGAAGTCAAACCAGACAATGCCACCGGCCTTGCGCAGGGAACGAATTTCGCGGGCTTCGATGTGCAGCACCGGATCCTCGTCATGCGATTCGGCCAGTGCATTGAACGCCTGCTCCATGGCCTGGTCTGCCTGCGGACCCAATGGGCAGTGGTACATCTGCACGGCTTCCAGCGTACGCTGGCGGTAGTCCGTGCCGTTGTCCACGTTCAGCACTTCCAGCCGGTCGTTCAGCAGGGCAATCGCCGGCAGGATCCGGTCGCGGTGCAGACCGCCTGGGTACAAATCGTCCGGCTTGAAGTTGGACGTGGTGACAAAGCCCACGCCATTCTCAAACAGCGCCGCCAGCAGGCGGTGCAGGATCATGGCGTCGGTGATATCGGCGACATGGAACTCATCGAAACAGATCAGTTTGTAGCGCAGGGACATGCGCTTGGCCAGCACATCCAGGGGGTTGACCGTCCCCTTCAGGTCGGCCAGTTCGCGGTGCACTTCACGCATGAATTCGTGAAAGTGCAGCCGCGTCTTGCGCTTCAAAGGTACCGCATTGAAAAAGCAGTCCATCAGGAAGCTCTTGCCCCGGCCAACCCCCCCGTACATGTAAACACCACGGGGAATATCGGGCCGGTTGATGAGCTTCTTGAACGCGTTGGAGCGCTTGTCCTTGTAGGCAGCCCACTCCCCTGCGCAGCGGTCCAGGGCTTCGACGGCCCTCAGCTGCGCAGGATCCGCGGTGTAGCCCCTGGCCTTGAGCTCCGCCTCGTAGGTTTTCTTGACACTTGCCCGCATACTACTAAACCGCTATCAATACAATAGCTGCTTGAGCAATATCCACGCGGGCTAGAAGCAGATTCGACACCAAATCAGAAGTTCAGCGTGCGCTTGTCCACTGCCAGAGCAGCTTCCTTGGTCGCTTCGCTCAAGCTGGGGTGCGCGTGACAGATGCGTGCAATGTCTTCGGCACTGGCCTTGAACTCCATGGCCACCACGGCTTCAGAGATCAACTCGGATGCCTGCGGACCCACGATGTGCACGCCCAGGATTTCGTCCGTCTTGGCATCTGCCAGGAACTTCACAAACCCGGTGGTGTCGCCCAGTGCACGTGCGCGGCCGTTGGCCAGGAACGGGAACTGACCTGCCTTGTACGCCACGCCGTCGGCCTTGAGCTGCTGCTCGGTGCGGCCGACCCATGCGATCTCAGGGCTGGTGTAAATCACCCAGGGAATGGTGTTGAAGTTGACGTGACCGTGCTGGCCGGCGATGCGCTCGGCCACGGCAACGCCCTCTTCTTCCGCCTTGTGCGCCAGCATGGGGCCACGCACCACATCGCCAACCGCCCACACGCCAGGCAGGTTGGTCTTGCAGTCACCGTCCACCACAATCGCACCACGCTCGTCGAGCGCCAAGCCCACCGCTTCGACATTCAGGCCGATGGTATTGGGCACGCGGCCGATGGAGATGATGAGCTTGTCCACGTCCAGCGTCTGGGCTTCGCCCTTGGCGTTGGTGTAAGCCACCGACACGCCCTTCTTGTTGTTCTTGATTTCGCCAACCTTCACGCCCAGTTCAATCTTCAGGCCCTGCTTGGTGAATGCCTTGTGCGCTTCCTTGGCGACGCCTTCGTCCACGGCACCCAGAAACACTGGCAGACCTTCGAGGATGGTGACTTCAGAACCCAGACGCTTCCACACCGAGCCCATTTCCAGACCGATCACGCCGGAGCCAATGAGGCCCAGCTTCTTGGGTACCGCGCCGATGTTCAAAGCGCCATCGTTGGACAGCACGTTGACTTCATCGAACGGGGTACCGGGCAAAGCGCGCGCGTTGGAACCGGTGGCAATGATGATCTGCTTGCCGGTGATGACTTCTTCGGCGGCGCCAGCCACCTTGATGTCGTAGCCACCTTCAGCGACTTTCACAAACGAGCCACGGCCATGGAAGAAAGCAATCTTGTTCTTCTTGAGCAGATAAAGGATACCGTCGTTGTTCTGCTTGACCACCGAGTTCTTGCGGGCAATCATCTTGGCCACATCCATGCTCACACCTTTCACCTCAATGCCATGCTCGGCAAAGTGGTGGTTGGCATGGTTGAAATGCTCGGACGATTGCAGCAAGGCCTTCGAAGGAATGCAGCCCACGTTGGTGCAGGTACCGCCGGGCGCAGGTCCGCCAGCGGCGTTCTTCCACTCGTCGATACAGGCCACGTTGAAGCCCAGCTGGGCAGCGCGAATGGCAGCGATATAGCCGCCGGGGCCGCCGCCAATGACGATCACGTCGAAATTCTTGCTCATGAAATATCCAATCTAAATTACAGAGGCAGTTAGACCAAGGGCAGCCCTGGCTGCCCTTGAAACTGGCCTTAGATGTCGAACAGGAGTCGGGCTGGATCTTCCAGCGCATCCTTCATGGCCACCAGACCCAGCACGGCTTCGCGGCCATCGATGATGCGGTGGTCGTAGGACATGGCGAAGTAGTTCATGGGGCGAACCACCACCTGGCCGTTTTCCACCATCGCGCGGTCTTTGGTCGCGTGTACGCCCAGAATCGCGCTTTGCGGCGGGTTGATGATGGGGGTGGACATCATCGAGCCGAAAGTGCCGCCATTGGAGATGGAGAACGTACCACCGGTCATTTCTTCAATGCCCAGTTTGCCGTCCTTGGCCTTCTGACCGAATTCAGCGATCTTCTTCTCGATGTCCGCAAAGCTCATCTGGTCGGCGTTGCGCAGAATTGGCACCACCAGGCCACGGGGCGAGCCCACGGCGATACCGATATCAAAGTAGCCGTGGTAGACGATGTCGTTGCCGTCCACGGACGCGTTCAGGACCGGGAACTTCTTCAGGGCGTGCACTGCGGCCTTGACGAAGAAGCTCATGAAGCCCAGCTTGACGCCGTGCTCCTTCTCAAACTTGTCCTGCATGCGCTTGCGCATGTCCATGACCGGAGCCATGTTGATTTCGTTGAAGGTGGTCAGGATGGCGTTGCTGCTTTGCGACTGGAGCAGACGCTCGGCTACACGGGCACGCAGACGGCTCATGGGCACGCGCTGCTCAGGGCGATCACCCAGATTGACTGTGGGCGCAGCCACTTGAGGCAAGGATGCCGCTTTAACCCCCGTGGGGATTGGGGAAACTGCTACTACTTTAGGAGCAGATGCAGCCTGCAGCACATCCCCCTTGGTCACGCGGCCATCTTTACCGGTTCCTGCAACGGAACCTGCAGCCATGCCGTTGTCTGCCATCAGCTTGGCAGCCGCGGGCATTGCCACGCCAGCCTTGGAAGCACTGGCCGACACAGCCGCTGCTGCGGCCGGTGCGGCGGCCAGCGCTGCGGATGCAGCAACGATGGGCGCCACTGGTGCCGCAGCGCCCGCTTTGCCTTCGGTGTCGATCCGGGCAATCAGTTGCTCAGCAGCCACGGTGGCGCCATCTGCCACGACCAGTTCGACAAGAACACCCGCCGATGGGGCGGGCACTTCCATGACCACTTTGTCGGTTTCGACTTCGATCAGGATCTCGTCGACCGCCACAGCGTCGCCGACCTTCTTCTTCCACTGCAACAGGGTTGCTTCGGCCACAGATTCAGACAGCTGCGGTACTTTTACTTCTACGATAGCCATAACAATTCTTCCTTATTTGGACAGGACAAAGCCTTTGAGTTTTCCGAAAGCACCTTCCACCAGAGCCTTTTGCTGCTCCTGGTGCAAGTGCGAATAGCCCACTGCAGGCGATGCCGATGCGGCACGGCCCGAGTAACCCAAACGCTGTCCTTCGACCATGTTCTCGTGCAGGTAATGCTGCACAAAGAACCACGCGCCCTGGTTTTGCGGCTCGTCCTGGCACCACACCACTTCCGTGGCGTTGGGGTACTTCTTCAACTCGGTCGCAAACGCCTTGTGCGGGAACGGATACAACTGCTCGACGCGCAGAATGGCGACGTCGTCGGCACCCTTCTCGTCCCGCTTCTTGACCAGGTCGTAATACACCTTGCCAGAGCAGGCCACGATGCGCTTGACCTTGTCTGCCTTGAGTGCCTTGCTCTCGGGAATCACGGTCTGGAAGCCACCTTTGGTGAACTCCGACAATGGAGAGGTCGCATCCTTGTTGCGCAACAGGGACTTGGGCGTGAAGATCACCAGCGGCTTGCGCAGGTTGCGCACCATCTGGCGACGCAACACGTGGAAGATCTGGCTGGCCGTGGTCGGCTGCACGATCTGCATGTTGGTGTCCGCCGCCAGCTGCATGAAACGCTCGACGCGGGCCGAACTGTGCTCAGGGCCCTGGCCTTCATAGCCGTGGGGCAGCATCAGCGTGATGCCATTCACGCGGCCCCACTTCACTTCACCCGAAGCAATGAACTGGTCAATCACCACCTGGGCGCCGTTGGCGAAGTCGCCAAACTGCGCTTCCCAGATCACCAGGGTGTTGGGATCGTTGGAGGCGTAGCCGTATTCAAAACCGAGTACGGCTTCTTCTGACAGGATGGAGTCGATGACGACAAACGGTGCCTGGTTCTCCGCCACGTTTTGCAACGGAACATAGGTACCGGCATCCCATTTTTCGCGGGCCTGGTCATGGACCACGGCGTGGCGGTGGGTGAAGGTGCCGCGACCACTGTCCTCACCCGACAGGCGCACCGGGTAGCCACTGGCCACCAGGGAAGCAAAGGCCATGCTCTCGCCCATGCCCCAGTCCACATTAACGTCGCCACGGCCCATGGCGGCGCGGTCGTCATAGACCTTTTTCACCAGGGAGTGCGGATTCACGCTGGCAGGAATGGCTGTGAGCTTCTCGGACAACCGTTTCCACTCGGTCAGCGGAATGGCGGTATCACCCGCGTCGGTCCACTTCTTGCCGAGGAACGGAGACCAGTCCACCGCGTACTTGCTCTTGAAGTTCGTCAGCACGGGGTCGACCGTGTGCTTGCCAGCATCCATGGCGGCACGGTAGGCCTTGACCATGTCTTCGCCCAGTGTCTCGCCCAGCCCCTGGGTAGCCAGCTTGTCAGCGTACAGCTTGCGGGTACCGGAGTGCGCAGCAATCTTCTTGTACATCAGCGGCTGCGTCAGAGCCGGCGTATCCTGCTCGTTGTGGCCCAGTTTGCGGAAGCAGGTGATGTCCACCACCACGTCCTGGCGGAACTCCATGCGGAATTCCAGAGCCAGCTGGGTCGCCAGGACCACGGCTTCGGGATCATCTCCATTCACGTGCAGAACGGGAGACTCCACCATCTTCACGATATCGGTACAGAACGCACTGGAGCGCATGTCACGCGGGTCCGAGGTGGTGAAGCCGATCTGGTTGTTGATGATGATGTGCACCGTGCCGCCGGTGGTGTAGCCACGGGTCTGGGCCAGGCACAGGGTTTCCTGGTTGACGCCTTGTCCGCCAAATGCTGCATCGCCGTGCACCAGCACCGGCAACACCTGCTTGCCCAGCGGGTCGGCGCGGCGATCCATACGGGCGCGCACCGAACCTTCCACCACCGGGTTAACGATTTCCAGGTGAGACGGGTTGAACGCCAGTGAGAGGTGCACCGGACCACCCAGGGTGGATACGTCCGAACTGAAACCCTGGTGGTACTTCACGTCGCCGGCTGGCAACTCTTCTGGAGCCGTATGGTCAAACTCGGCAAACAGGTCACCCGGCATCTTGCCCAAGGTGTTGACCAGCACATTCAGGCGACCACGGTGGGCCATGCCGATCACGATTTCCTGCACGCCCTTGGCGCCGGCTTGCTGGATCAGCTCGTCCATGGCGGCGATAAAGCTCTCACCGCCTTCAAGCGAGAATCGCTTCTGGCCCACATACTTCGTGTGGAGGAATCGCTCCAGGCCTTCGGCAGCAGTCAGCCGGTCCAGGATGTGGCGCTTTTTCTCGGCGTTGAACTGGGGCTTGCTGCGAATGCTTTCAAGCTTTTGCTGCCACCAGCGCTTCTGGTTCTGGTCCGTCGTGTACATGTACTCGGCGCCAATGGTGCCGCAGTAGGTTTCACGCAGGGCATTCATCAGCTCACGCAGGCTCATCGACTCCTTGCCGAAGAACGTGTTGCTGATGTTGAACACGGTTTCCTGGTCGGCATCGTTGAAGCCGTAAAAAGACAGTTCGAGTTCGGGAATCTTGTCGCGCTCGGTGCGCTTGAGCGGGTCCAGATCGGCCCAGCGTGCGCCCACATTGCGGTAGGCAGCAATCAGTTGCTGCACTGCCGTGCGCTTGCGCCCCATCTCGGAATCGGCACCGGTGGCCATGACCACATGCTTCACGCCCTGCTTGGCGCGCTCGGCGAAGGCATTGATGACGGGAAGATGGGCTACGTCTCTGGCGCTGCTGCCGTCCACTGCGGGAACATGCTGCAGGGCGTCGAAGTAATCGCGCCAGGAGTCTGGAACGCTGCCTGGATTGGCCAGGTAGTTTTCGTACATCTCTTCGACGTACGGGGCATTGCCCCCAAACAGGTAGGTATTGTTCTGGTACGCCTGATACACAGACGCAGGCTGATTCGCCCCGGGGGACGTTGTCTCACTCATATTCCGCTGACCTCCGTTCCCCTTGGGGGAACATTAGCTGGTTAAAGCTGTTGATTAACCTTCCGCGACACGGCTGAACCGTTTGGCGGATGCGACTGTGGCATGGGAAGGGCCTAAATTGCGGGTTCGATTGTGCCACCGAATTCCGCAAACACGAAGTACCGTACTGCAGCAGAGTGCCAATTGACACTATCAGGCTGCAGTAAGGTCCTTGATCTGTTGCAGCGCGGCCGGGTCTTCCATCGTAGTCAGATCACCGGGGTCACGCCCCTCGCAGACTGCCTGAATGGCACGGCGCAGCAATTTGCCACTGCGGGTCTTGGGCAGGACTGCCACAAAGCGCACGCGTGCCGGCCGGCCCACGGCGCCGATGGTGTTGTCCACCACCTTCATGACTTCCGCTTCCAGTTTGGCATGGGCTGCATCGTCCACCAGGACACTGGCGTCCTTCACCACGGCGAAGGCCACGGCCACTTGGCCCTTGAGGTTGTCGGCTACGCCCACCACAGCAACTTCGGAGATATTGGGATGGCTGGAGATTGCTTCCTCGATCTCGCGGGTGCCCAAGCGATGACCCGCCACGTTGATCACATCGTCGGTACGACCCAGGATAAAGTAGTACCCATCGGCATCACGCACACCCCAGTCAAAGGTGCTGTAAACGTATTTACCGTTGAGCTTTTGCCAGTAGGTTTTGACAAAACGGTCATCATCGCGCCACACGGTTTGCATGCAACCGGGGGGCAAGGGACCTTCCACCATCACCACGCCCTTCTTGTCGCCACCCACCAGTTCTTCCCCCGCATCGTCCATCAGCATGACGTTGTAACCATACATGGGCACGCCAGGGCTGCCAAACTTGCTGGCTTTTTGCTCAACGCCGTTGGCAATGCCCAGAATCGGCCAGCCCGTTTCGGTTTGCCAGTAGTTGTCGATGATGGGTTTTTTCAGGCTGCCGCTGATCCATTGCGCGGTCGGCTCGTCCAGCGGCTCGCCCGCCAGGAACAGGGCCCGCAGGCTGGACAAGTCGTATTTGGTCAGCAGGGCAGGATCCTGTTTCTTGAGGACGCGCACGGCTGTGGGCGCGCTGAACATGACGGTGACCTTGTATTTTTCGACCAGACTCCACCAGATGCCGCCGTCCGGGCGGGTTGGCAGACCTTCGTACATGATGGTCGCCATACCGGCAATCAGTGGCCCGTAAATAATGTAGCTGTGCCCTACCACCCAACCGATGTCACTGGTAGAGAAATAGGTTTCGCCCGCATTGCCGCAGTAGATGTGCTTCATGGATGCAGCCAGTGCCACGGCATACCCCCCCGTGTCGCGCTGCACACCCTTGGGTTTTCCAGTCGTGCCGCTCGTGTACAGCGTGTAACTGGGGTGGGTGGATTCAACCCACTCGCATGGCACCACGGTGTTCAGGTGTTTCTCGCGCAGAGCCCCCCACAAATGGTCACGTCCCGCTACTATATTCATAGCGGCGAGTTTTCGATCGGCCAGCAGTACGGCGCCAGGCTTGTGGCTGGAGAGACTGATAGCCTCGTCCAGCAGTGGCTTGTATTCCACCACCTTGCCGCCGCGAGAGCCTGCGTCGGCGCTGACGATGACTTTGGGTTCGGAATCTTCAATACGCGAGGCCAGTGAGCCGGACGCAAAACCGCCAAATACCACCGAGTGGATGGCACCAATACGGGCGCACGCCAGCATGGCAAAGGCTGCCTCAGCGATCATGGGCATGTAAATCAGGACACGGTCGCCCTTTTGCACGCCCAGATCCTTGAGCACAGCAGCCATACGCTGCACTTCGGCATGCAGGCCGGCAAAGGTGTAAACCCGCTCGGTATTGGTTTCTGTCGATACGGCAATCAGGGCTGCCTGACCAGCCCGGTCTTTCAGATGGCGGTCCACCGCGTTGTGGCACAGGTTGGTTGTTCCGCCAACAAACCACTTGGCAAACGGCGGATTGCTGTAGTCGCAGACCTGCGTTGGTGCAGACTTCCAATCCACCAATTGGGCTTGCTCAGCCCAAAACCCGTCTCTGTCCTGGATTGAGCGACGATGAAATTCTGCATACGCGGTCATGTTATGTCTCCATTCGGGCCGATAAAACTGAATTCATAATTATGGATAAGCAACTTGCTGCAAGCTGACTTCGTTCGCCCAAACCTGCCGATCAACCGGTTCAGCGTTCTGGTTCCAGTTGTGCGATGCCATCCTTGGCAATCGCATCCCCCAGAAAATCAAGGAACGTCCGCACGGCGGGAACCAGTCCCCGCCTGGAGGGGAAAACCGCATGGAATATGCCCGGCTTCGGCGCCCACCCCGGAAGTATGGGCTCCAGCCGCCCGGCGCGAATGTCGTCCCGGCACATGTAGTCCGGTATGGCGCATAGGCCCGTTCCCTGAATCACGGCCAGTTTGAGGGTCGCCAGGTCGTCGGCGACGTAGCGCGGGACATGGTGGAACGTGTGCGTGGTTCCGTCTGGCCCCACCAGTTGCCATGCGGCACGGCCATCGGTACTGGACATGCTGACCGTATCCAGGTGCTCCAAGTCACCGAGCGAGAACGGACGACCTTGTCGCGCCAGTTGCGCCGGACTGGCCACCAATATGGTGCGGGTAAAGCCAAAGTTCTTGACCACGAGACTGCCGCTGTCTTCCAGTGTCGGGCGTACCCGCAAGGCCACGTCAAAGCCCTCCTCGACCAGATCCACAGCCCGATTGCTCACGCGCATATCGATCCTCACCTGGGGATACCGTGCCATAAACTCGGGAAGAATGGGGCCCAAGGTACTTTGCGCCAGCGTTACCGGACACGCCACGCGGATGGTGCCCGACGGTTCTTTTCGCGCCTGCGCCACAGCCTCGTCCGCAGCCTGCGCATCTTCGCGCATGGCAACGCAGTGCCGGTGGTATTGCTCTCCCACCGCGGTGAGCGATAGCCTGCGTGTCGTCCGCTGCAGCAACCGCACGCCCAGCCGATCTTCCAGCTCCGCCACGCGCCGTGACAGCCTGGACTTGGGCAACCCCAGCGAGCGTCCGGCAGCCGCAAATCCCCCGCGGTCCACCACCTCGGCAAAATAGATCAAGTCGTTGAGATCTTGCATACTCCCATGATTGTCCTACATGTAGAACAATAAAGTCCAATTTTGCTGCCTTATCAAGAATTGAACTCATAGGCAAACTCTGTCCATGGCTGCAATTTGCAGTAATCACCAAGGACCGCACCATGAAACTACTCCACATCGACTCCAGCGTACTGGGTAACAACTCCGTCTCGCGCCAACTGACCGCCGAAATCGTTGCCAAATGGCGTACCAGCCACCCCGGTACAGCCGTGGACTACCTGGATCTGGCCATCGACGCCCCCAGCCACCTGTCTGCCGATTCGCTCGGGTTTCGCATGGCTCCGGGTGCGGCGGAATTGACTGACATTCAACGCCAGGAGAATGCCGTTTCAGAAGCTTTGGTGCAGCAATTCCTGGCCGCGGATGTGATCGTGATCGGCGCACCGCTGTACAACTTTTCGATCCCCAGCCAGCTCAAGGCCTGGATTGACCGTGTAGCCCAGGTGGGCCGCACCTTCAAGTACACCGAGAAGGGCCCACAAGGTCTGGCAGGTGGAAAGACCGTGATCGTGGCGTCTACCCGCGGCGGGGTGTATTCCACCAGCGAGGGCGGACGCGCCATGGAACACCAGGAAAGCTATTTGCAAACCGTATTTGGCTTCTTTGGCATCACGGATGTGCGCTTTGTGCGTGCGGAAGGACTGGCAATGGGCGCGGAGCCCAAAGCACAAGCCATCGCAGACGCCGAGCTGGCCATTACGGCTCTCACCAGTGAAGCGGCGAACGCCGACAGCGCGCGCAACGCCGCCTAGCTGCGTGCGTGGGTGACGCCGCCGTCGACCACCAGCGTCGAGCCCACCACGTAGTCACCGGCGCGCGATGCCAGAAAGATGGCAGCGCCGGCCATGTCCTCGACGGTGCCGATCCGGCCCGAAGGAATGCGCGCGGACACCTCAACCTCGTGGTCACGCGCATCCTTGTTCATTTCCGAAGCAAAGGCTCCCGGTGCAATCGCCGAGACAACGATGTTGTCTTTCACCAGACGCAAAGCCATGCGGCGTGTCAGGTGGATGAGACCCGCTTTGCTGGCGGCATACGAATAGGTTTCCATCGGGTTGACCGACACACCGTCAATAGAGGCAATGTTGATCACCTTCGCCACCCTGGACTTCCCGGCCTTCTGCAGGTGACCGTGCAAAGCCTGGGTCAGAAAAAAGGGCGCTTTGAGGTTCAGGTCGACCACTTTGTCCCAACCACTCTCGGGGAAATCGTCAAACGGAGCCCCCCATGCGGCACCAGCGTTGTTCACCAGAATATCCAGAGACTCTTCGCGCTGGGAGTAGGCCGCCACGAGCGCCTGGGCTCCCTCCACGGTCGACACATCAGCGGGCAGGGAAAAGCACGGGCCTCGAGCGGACAACTCCGCAGCAGTCGCATCGCAGGCGCTGGCCTTGCGTGCGCTGATATAGACCCGGGCGCCCTGGGCAAGAAAGCCCTCGGCAATCATGCGGCCGATACCGCGGGAACCGCCGGTAATCAGTGCGGTACGTCCTTTGAGGGAAAACAGTTCGTTCACGTGCTTGCTCCTGTGCAATTGCTGTATTGAGATGGAGCAAGCTTAGGGGCAGATGAACAGAACGGGCGTCGCCAAGGTGCTAGCCCAGCGCCCTGCCAGGCACATCCAACCTATTTGATCAGCGCCTGAATTTCACGAAATTGCGGGTGCTCAGCAGTACGCAACCATTCGAACGCCACCATTTCGGTCGTCACCAATTCCACACCGGCGCCCGCCAAACGGTCAAACGCAGCATCGCGGTTGCGTTCTGTGCGGGAGCTGCAGGCGTCAGTCACTACCCAGACATCAAACTCATCCTCCAGCAAATCGAGTGCGGTCTGCAGCAGGCAGACATGGGCCTCGCATCCGGCCAGAACGATGGTGTCACGCGCAGCACCGCCGGCCGGCTTCTGCAGGTGTTTTGGAAGACTGCGTGCATTGCCCTGCACCGGCTTGGTCGGTGGGCGCAGCCATTCACCCAACCCCTCTTCCACCGCGCTGAACTGCATCTTCCCCAGAACACGCGCCTTGGCGTCCGTGGTTGCCGCCTTGAGTTCCAATACCGTTTCCCCCAAACCAGAGGGATTTTGCTCGGTCACAAACACAGGCACCTGCAAAGCAGCCGCCATGCGTGCCAGCCGCACCGCATTGGCAATCACCGCTCCACCATCGTGCATGGCAGGCATCAGACGCAACTGATAATCCACCAGTACCAGTTGGGAAGCTTCCAGTTCAAGCAACATAGGTCTCTTTCTATAAGTTGGCAGGGAGCATACCCAATCTTAAGATGACCGGTCCTGACCAAACAAATCCACTTGCGGTGCCGCTACGGGTACGCGTTTGGCCGGTGCATCACTGGGCGCAGGCAACTGGTAGCGACGCTCAAGATCCTGGAGGTAGCCCGCAAAAAGAGCCTCCGGCGACTGCTCGGAGGACTGGAGCCGGCTGGCGTCCTGCGACAAAAGCAGGCCCAGGCCGTGCGCCAGAAGTGACTCCATCTCCACCTCCACCTGCCGCGGCGTGGCCCCCATGGCAAGCAACACCGCCCCGACGGGATCCAGGGTCTTGCGGACCTGAATATGCAAGGCGCGGCTGATCTCTGGTGAAACCCGCAGGGTACCGGTCCCCACCAGCAGCGACAACGCCAACTCCATTTCACGCGGCTGCGAAATAAAGAAAGCCAGCCAGGCTTGCCCTTTGGTCACCACGCCCAGTTCGGACCGTCCCTTAGGGGCTTTGGCCAGCAGGACAACCTCCTGCAGGCGCCTGAGCATGTCGTCCAGCAAAGCCGCCAGCAACTCCTGTTTGCCCGAAAAGTAGGCATACAAAGCACCGGGCGTATAGCCCGCCTGTTTGGCGATTTCGCGCATGCTGGCACGCTCCAGGCCAACTTTTGCAAACACCACCTTGGCGGCGTCAAGGACCATTGCCCTGCGTGTCTCCACCATGGCCTGTTGCCGCCGGATTTTCGCTTCCATGAAATACCTTTGTTTTATTTTCACAATATTGTACGAATCAATTTATTTATCATTTTTTTGAATTGACAACGTTTATATTGAACATCGTTTATTATTTTCAATTCAAGGAAATTCGAAACCAATTGCAAACCGATTCGCAAAAAATAGAAAAAGCCATTTAAATCAATAAGTTAAGTGACAAATCTCAAGTTCTTTCTTGCTTGACGAAGTGGGTACTTGTCGATAGACTCGCCCGATGCGTTTTTGCTTACTGTTTTTCGCCCTTCTGCTGTCGACCGTGGTTCATGCCACCCCCAATACATCGGGAGACGAGGTGACCCGCCTTTTGTCCGAGCGCGGATTGCTGGATCGCATCGGCGAAGTTGGTACCCGGGTCGAAACCAAGGCATCCGAACTGGTGGTCACCGCCATGGGATTTCTCGGTGTTCCGTACAAGCGTGGTGGCAACAGCCTGGAGACCGGCATTGATTGCAGCGGTTTTGTTCGCGCCATTTACGAGCAGACAGCCGGACTGATCTTGCCCCGCAAGGCCGAACAGCAGGCCGCCGCCACCCAAAAAATCGACCGGACCGAATTGCAACCAGGTGACCTGGTTTTCTTCAACACCATGCGCCGGGCCTTCAGCCATGTGGGCATTTATGTCGGAAATGGCAAATTCATCCACGCGCCCAAACCAGGTGCCGAGGTTCGCGTGGAAGACATGGGAATCGCCTACTGGAACCGCCGTTTTGATGGCGCACGCCGTGTCAGTGTGGATCCCAATGCTGCCGCCTCAACTCAGCCCTGATCCGAAAACTGGCCTCTCTCTCGCATGCTCTTTACAGAACTGGGCCTGACGCCCACCGTCCTGAAGGCTTTGGCGCCCTTGGGACATACCAGCCCCACCAGCGTTCAGGCTGAGGCCATTCCACAGGCAATTCAAGGACGTGACGTACTGGCGTTGGCACAAACCGGCTCCGGCAAAACGCTGGCCTTTGCACTGCCGCTTCTCCAGAACCTGCACCCAAGCACCGCTGGCAAGCCCCGACTGCCACAGGCCCTCGTCCTGGTGCCCACGCGTGAACTTGCCATCCAGGTCGGTGAGACCTTCCGACAACTGGTGCAGGGTTTGCCAAGCGCGGTCAAGGTAAGCATCGTTTTTGGCGGGGTTTCCATCAATCCCCAACTGATGGCGCTGCGCGGGGGGACGGACATTCTCGTTGCCACGAGCGGGCGACTGCTGGACCTGATCGCGCACAACGGGCTGAGTCTTTCGGGCATCAACATGCTGGTCCTCGACGAAGCAGACCGGATGCTGGACCTCGGATTCTCCGAAGAACTGCAAGCCATTCTCCGCTTGCTGCCAGGCCAGCGGCAAAGCCTGTTTTTCTCAGCCACATTTCCTGCCGCGGTTCAGACACTGGCAAACACCCTGTTGCGGGACCCGGCACATATCAACGTCGTCTCCGAACCACAGGAACGCCCGGACATCACCCAGCGCGCCATCGCGGTGGACCCGGCACGTCGTACCCAACTGCTGCGCCACCTCATCGTGGAATCCGGATGGAAGCGTGTTCTGGTTTTCGTCGCCACCAAGCACGCGGCTGAAATCGTGGCGGACAAATTGCGCAAAGTGCGAATCCATGCAGAACCGTTCCATGGCGAACTCAGCCAGGGTAAGCGCATGCAGGTTCTGCACGACTTCAAGGCCAATCGCCTCAACGTCGTGGTAGCCACGGACATGGCCGCACGTGGTCTGGATATTCCGCAGTTGCCGGTGGTCGTGAATTACGACCTGCCCCGCTCTGCCGACGATTACACGCACCGCATCGGCCGAACCGGACGCGCCGGGGAAGCAGGCCTGGCGGTGAACTTTGTCAGTGCCACCACTGAGGCCCACTTCCGGCTGATCGAGAAGCGCCACCACATTGCCGTGGCGCGCGAGCAGGTTACAGGCTTCGAACCGGAAGAGATGGAGCCACCGTCCCCCACCAGCGCACCCGGCGGGGGCATCAAGGGCAAACGCCCCAGCAAGAAAGACAAGCTGCGCGCCGCCCTGACTGCCGGCACCAGCCGGTCCGCCAGCTAAGTCAGGGCGTCATTACCAGACGCCCTGGGCAACTTGCAGACTCAGGCGGCCTTGCGAGCAGTCGTTTTTTTCGAAGCGACCTTTTTTGCGGCAACGGTCTTCTTGGTGGGTGCTTTTACTGCGGGCGCTTTTACCACAGCAGTTTTCTTCGCAGGCGCCTTCTTTGCCGGAGCTTTGGCGACCTCTGTCGGACCACCCGTCCCCTTCCAGGTCAGTCGTGCCTTCTTGGCCAGTTTGACCACCTTGGCAATATCGTCGTCGCTGAACACGCCGTTGACACCCGAGATGGCCGCCAGTTTCATGCCGTGTTTGAGACCGAGTTTGTAGATCTCCTTGACCTTCTCCCACTCGGTGTCCCGTCCTACGGTAAACACCTCAAAGCGGCCTTCCAGCGCCAGCACAATAGTCTCGGCCAGGCAGGCGTAGACCACATTGGGCGGCAGTCCAATACTCTTGAGTCCCTTGACCTTGGTAGGCAGGTCGATCTCACCCGACTCGATCACCAGCACGTCCGGCCGCTTGGCCACGTCTTCGGCGGGAAGGTCCAACGGGCGGGCCACGTCGGTAATCACGCAACCCGGCTTGACCCGCATGATGTCCAGAATTTCCTTGCCGGCTCCGGACGTGGAGGTCACGATCATGTCCATGTCGGACAGCAGGTCGTTGTAGTCAATCGTGGTGAACACCTTGGCATCCGGTGTCTCTTTCAGGATGGATGCCTTGAGTTCGTCCAGCTTGCTCAGGGTCCGGCCCGCCAGGTACACCTCGTCGAACGACATCGCCAGCAGGCGCGCGCTGACCGAACCGATGGAACCCGAGGCGCCAATCACCATGGTTTTTGCCGCCACCTTCTTGTTGTGCTTGTTCAGGTGCACCAGCCCCATGCGACGCATGGCGTCGGCGGCGGCCCACAGGGCACCTGACGCCGAATAGCTGTTGCCGGTAGTAATAGGCAGGCTGGAGCGCCGTGCGACGGTGACACCGGCATCGCCCACCACTTTGGTGAAGGCGCCCAGTCCCATGATCTGCGCACCCATTTTTTCGGCAATCTTGGCCGCATGCAGCAAACGCCGGTAGGTGAACTCCGGGCTGCGCGACAGCATTTCTTTGGGCGTACCACCCACCGAAATGAGCCAGCCTTCCGCCTCGGCACCCGAGGGAGAAACAATGTTCTCCATCTTGCAATACACCATGGGCGGCATGTGCGCAGCCAGTGTCTCCACCTTGTCCATCACGAACTTGGGCGTGGACTTCGGAATGGGGAACGCATTGCGAATGTAGTTCTGGCTCAGGGGGTGAATCACAAACGCAAAACGGCGGATATTGCGGAACTTGCCCGTGGGGTGCAACAGACGCGGCGTGATGTTGAGCTCATTGAGGATTTCATCGAAATCATCGTCCGACACCTCGTCCAGGTCTTTCTCCAGGGCGGCCAGAATCATGGCCTCGATAGTGTTGACGCCCACCACTTTGTCAAACAGCTTGGGGGAGACATCCACCACCAGATTGACCTTGCACTTGGTGAAGAAGGCCATGCGCTCGTCATCCACCGCAGAGGTAATGAGCGTCTTGCCTTCCAGGTTGGACGCATTGCCTACCGCCTTGATCTCGGCGAAGGTGCCCACAATCACATGGGACTTGGCAACGACGCTGGCAATGCGCTTGCCCTTGAATCCGGACATCGATGCCTCCAGCATCTCGCCCGGCCGGCCGGAAAGCATCCACTCGCTGCCCTTGGCGTACAGCTCCAGCTGCTCCAGAGAGGTCAGCATGGCGGGTGCACCGGTCTGGAACAACGCGTCCGCAAAGCTCAGGTTCTTGCTGTAGTCCGACAGGGCCACGGCCATGTCGTAATTGCGCATGCCCGACAGGAACAGGATCAGGTTGTTGTTGAAATAGTTGCCCAGCTCCTTCTGCACATGGCGCACGGCGCGCACCTGCAGCAAGCGGCGCAATGTGGCCCCGGTGGTGGCGGGAATCCGGGTCACCACATTCAGCAGCCGCTGGGTTTCCTTGTTAACCACAGTGCGCAGGCCAACCTGATAGTGGTCACCAATCTCCCCCAGACCGATGGCGTCAGCCGAAGCCTGCTGCCGACGCATCAGCTCCCAGGCTTTGCCCGTGTCGTTGTCTGCGCCCATGCGCCGGACAGAAAAAGACTGGCCCAATAATTCTGTCTTGAACTCGAAATCCTGCTTGGAAGACCCCAGCGTAACTGTCACTACCTTTTTCATTGCATTGCTCCTCGTTATTGTGTCGACCGGTTCCATTCAGCACAGCCACCAGGCTGTCAGCCCGGCTTGCGCGCCGCCGTGCGTGGCGCTTTGGCAGCGGCCTTGGCAACAGGCTTTTTCACTGCGGATTGCGGTGGCAAAACCTGGCGGATCAGATCCTCACACACCTCCTGGGTCATGTAGCGCGGCACGGGATAGCCGGTGTGCGCCTCGTGGCAAGCTGCCTTGGCCAGGGCCGGAATATCCGCCTCTTTCAACGCTTCCAGGTAGGTGGGAATGCCGAGATCGCGGTTCAATGCATCGACAGCGTCCAGAAATTTCTGCGCCAGGACATCGGTCGATTCCTCTTCGCCGCCGACCCGGGCCCGCACGGCCAGCAGGGCCAGCCTTTTCTCAATGGCGGGAGCGGAGTACTTCAGCACCCGCGGCAGCATGATGGCATTGGCCAGACCGTGCGGCGTGTGGTACTTGCCGCCAAACTGGTGGGCAATGGCGTGCACGTAGCCCACATTGGCCCGCGTGAAGGCAAACCCGGCGTAGGTGGACGCCAGCGCCATCTTTTCGCGGGCCTCCAGATTCTGGCCATCCCGGTACGCCGTGCGCAGGTTCTCGAAAATCAGCCCTACTGCCGACAGCGCCATGCCATCGGAATACGGTGTGCACCAGTTGCCCACGAAAGCCTCGATGGCATGGGTCAGTGCGTCAATGCCCGTGGCTGCCGTGATGTGCGGAGGCAAGCCGGTCATCAGCGACGGATCGAGTGCAGCCATTTTGGGCACCATGCGCGGGTCCACGATCACCAGCTTGGTCTGGCGCTCCGGGTCGGAAATCACCGCCGCCACCGTGACCTCGGACCCCGTCCCTGCCGTGGTCGGCACGGCATAAATCTTGACTGGTGCATGCAAGCCTTTGAGGTAGCCGGCCAGCTTCCTCAAGGGTTTGGGGTTGGAGATAGAGACCGCAATCGCCTTGGACGCATCCATGGAAGATCCGCCGCCAAACGCCACGATCGCATCGCAATCGTGTTCCTTGTAGAACGCAATGCCACGTTCGATCAGTGGAATCGGCGCATCGGGGGTGATCTCGTCAAACACCACATACTGGGCACCACCAGCCGTCAGCGCGTCGGTCAGGTCCTTGAGCAGGCCCAGCTTGGAGATGATGCTGTCGGTGACGATCAGTATTTTGGAGTGGCCGAACCCGGCCACCGCCTGCCCCAGGCGACCGCTGGAGCCCGGCCCCACCAGCAGGGTGGGCTGCGGAATCGGGATGAACCGGGTCAGCTTTCCTGCCCCCTTCATCAGCGCACCCAAACCAGCGGCACGCATGGAATCGCTCATCAAATCGGAAATCACGGCACGTCTCCTGCAAAAAGTACACCCAACGGCATACGCGTTGCAATAGTATGCCTGCTACAGGGCGGAAATGCAGCGGCTTTGTGCGTTTTGGTCTAGGTAGATTCACCCAGTACCGCCCGCCACAGCCGTCAGTCCTTGAAGCTCGGCTTGCGCTTGGTGGCGTTGGCCGTCATGGCCTCGGTCAGGTCCTTGCTCATCAGCATGGCAGCGTTCCAGGTGGCAATGTAGTTCAGCCCGTCGGCCACGGTATGGTCCCGCGCATAGCTGATCATTTCCTTGGTGCCGCGGATCGACAGGGGCGACTTGGCGGCGATGGTGGCAGCCAGCTCGCGCACGCCGGCGTACAGGGCCTCGCGGCTTTCATACACACGGTTCACCAGCTTCATCTGCTGCGCTTCATCGGCGGAGAAGTTACGCCCGGTATAGGCCAGCTCGCGTGCCATGCCCTCGCCCACCAGCCGAGGCAGGCGCTGCAGGGTGCCCACGTCGGCAGTCATGCCGATGTCGATTTCCTTGATCGTGAAATGCGCGTCGGCGCTGGCGTAGCGCATGTCGGCACAGGTGATGAGGTCAATGCCGCCGCCCACACAGGCACCATGCACCGCGGCAAGCACAGGCTTGCGGCAACGCTCCAGGCTGGTCAGGGTGTCCTGCATGTCCAGAATGACACGGCGCAACGCCTCGCGGGTGCGGCCATCGCACTCGTTCTGGATCTGGGGGCCCAGGCCCATCATCAGTTGCAGGTCAATGCCCGCGGTAAACAGCTTGCCCTCGCCCTGCAGAATGGCCACGCGGGCTTCGGGGGTTTCGTCTACCCACTGGAAGGCCTGGCGGATTTCCTGCCACATGGCGGCATTCATCGCGTTGGCCTTTTCGGGGCGGTTCAGGCGCACGGTGGCGATGTGGTCTTCGAGCGTGACGGAAAGGGTTTCAAAATTCGGCATACGAACTCCAGTTATAGGTGTTTTAGGCTTCCAGCCCCCGTCAAATATGCGGGAGCCACTATGAATACGATAGCAAGCAGGATCAGGAGCGGTCTCAGGCCTTGGTGCCCTTCATGGCCGCCAGGTACGGAGCCAGGCGTTTGCCCATTTCCTCGCCCAGCGCCTGCAAACCACTCATGGGACGCACCATGACCTCGAAGTCCACGATTTTGCCCTCGGCATCAAACTGGATCAAATCGATACCCTTGAGCGCCTTGCCATTGACGTTGGCAGAGAACTCCAGCACCACGCTGCTACCGTCCGCGCTGGCGAGCTGGCGGTGGTAGGTGAAGTCTTCAAACACCTTCACCACCGTGCCCAGAATCAGCTGCACCGCCTGGGCGCTGGGGTAAGGCGAGTGCGCCATGGGCGAACGGAACACGGCCTTGGGATGCAGGATGCCTGGCAGTTCACCCAGGTTGCCGTCCGCCACCATGCTGTGCCACAAACGCAGGCTTTCGGCCACGGCGGGGGGCAGGCGTTGCTCCAGCGTGGCAGTCACCGGAGCCTCTGCAGGCTTGGCACTGGGGTCCAGGCTGAGCGCCAGCTCGGTGCCCTGCTTGATGGCACGCTTGGCATCGAGTTCCGCGGCCTTGTCGGCACCGCCAATCAGATGCACGGTGCAGCCTACTGCCAGCAATTCAGCCTGCAGCTCGCGCTGTGGGTCCTGTCCGGCGCACAGCACCACGGTGTCGGCGGGAATGGTCATCTCCTTGTCGCCCACGGTGATGTGCAGGCCGGCATCGTCCACCTTGCGGTAGGTGACGTTGT